>JBHELU010000078.1:0-2786 GCA_046262955.1 Actinomycetota bacterium
GCCGAGATAGCAACTCCTATCGCTCGGCGTGTCGAGACCGGAGATTCGATCGCGGTGAACGGTGTGTGCCTGACCGCGACATCGGTGCACCACCGGAGTTTCGTGACCGAGGTCATGTCGGAGACCACTGCGCGGTCCACGCTGGCAGAGCTTCGGAAAGGCCAGCGAGTGAACCTCGAGCTGCCGATGCGCTTGTCCGACCGAGTCGGCGGACATCTGGTGCAGGGACATGTCGATGGGATGGCAACCGTCGTTCGAACGGAAGAGGACGGGGGCGCGCGCCGGATCTGGCTGACTGCGGCTCCGGAGTTGCTCGGATACATGATCGATAAGGGATCGGTCGCGCTAGACGGCGTCTCTCTCACGATCGTGGAGGTCGGCAGATCGACCTTCGAGGTTGCGTTGATACCTCACACCTTGGGCGCGACGACATTGGGCGTCGCAAAACGGGGAGCGCGCGTCAACGTCGAGGTCGACCTCATCGCCAAGTATGTGGAGCGACTCGTAGATGGACGGCGAGTCTCGGAAAAGGAGTGGATCACATGAGTCTGGCAACGATCGAGCGAGCGATCGAAGAGGTTAAGCAAGGTCGGATGATTATCGTGGTCGACGACGAAGACCGCGAGAACGAAGGCGACATCATCGTCGCGGCCGAGAAAGTCACCTCTGAACACATCAACTTCATGGTTCGTTACTGCTCGGGCATCATCTGCGTGCCGATGGAAGCAGAGCGGCTGAAGGATCTGCACCTCCCGTTGATGGCCCCCGAGAACTCCGAGGCGATGGGGACGGCGTTCACAGTCAGCGTCGACGCGCGAGATGGGACCACGACGGGGATCTCTGCCGACGATCGAGCAAGAACGGTTCGCAGATTGGTCGACCTAGAAGCCAAGCCCGTCGACTTCCGGCGCCCCGGTCACGTGTTTCCACTCAGATACATGGAAGGTGGCGTTCTCAGGCGCGCAGGTCATACCGAAGCTTCAGTTGACCTAGCGCGGCTTGCGGGGCTCTACCCGGCCGGTGCCCTGTGCGAGGTGGTCAACGAAGACGGCACGATGGCACGGCTTCCCGACCTCGAGCGGTTCGCGGAAGAGCATGGGTTACTCATCGTCTCGATCGCAGACCTGATCTCGTACCGGAGACGGTGGGAGAAGCTTGTTAGCAGAACCACCGACGCGCGGATCCCAACCGCTTCCGGGACATTTAGAGCGATCGCCTACGAGTCGCACGATGGACGCATGCATGTTGCCCTGGTGAAAGGCGACCCGTCCGGGAAAGAGAACATCCTGGTTCGCGTTCACTCCGAATGCTTCACGGGTGACGTGCTGGGCAGCATCCGTTGTGACTGTGGAGCTCAACTTGCACAAGCGATGAAGCTGATCGATGCAGAAGGCGAAGGGGTCGTGGTTTACATCCGGGGTCACGAGGGCCGGGGTATCGGACTGCGTCACAAGCTCGATGCCTACGCGCTGCAAGACAAGGGCCTGGACACGGTCGAGGCCAACATCGAGCTCGGCTTCTCCCCAGACTCCCGCGACTATGGAGTTGGAGCTCAGATCCTGGTCGATCTCGGCATCACGACGATGCGTCTGCTCACTAACAACCCGACCAAGAGAGCCGGCCTCGAGGGCTACGGGCTCGAGATAGTCGATCGTGTGCCCCTCGATATCGCCCCGAACCCCGAGAACCTTCGGTATCTGCAAACCAAGAGAGAGAAGCTCGGACATCTGTTGGATACGCTCGCAGACACGGTTTCGGAATCGCCTGTAGGGCCCGGATCTGAGGCCGCCCCCCAAGAAGAAGGTGAGACGACGAGGTGAGCCACAACTACGAAGGCTCTTATGACGGTCGCAACCTCAAGGTTGCAGTGATCGTGAGCCGCTTCAACGAGACGATAGGCAAGGCGTTGCTGGAAGGCGCGACCGATTGTCTTCGACGGCACAACGTCGCTGAGGAGGACATCACGACCGTGTGGGTGCCCGGCGCGTTCGAGATCCCTGCCGCGGCCCGCAGACTTGCAGGGTCCAAAGAAGTCGACGCGATAGTTACGGTCGGCGCCGTCATCCGCGGCGAGACGGCTCATTTCGATTACGTCGCGGGTCACGCGGCGCGCGGAGTAGGGGACGTAGCGATGGAGTTCGACATCCCCGTGACGTTCGGAGTTCTAACGACCGAGAACTATCAGCAAGCGGTCGATCGTGCCGGCGGGAAGCTGGGGAACAAAGGATTCGAAGCAGCACTTGCCGCGCTCGAGATGGCGAACCTGTTCGCGTCGCTGCCGAAGTCACTGCCCGAGGTCTAAACCCTCATGCTCAAACTGGTTCTCCCTAAGGGGTCGCTCGAACGCGCGACGTTCGAGCTCTTCGAAGCTGCAGACCTAAAGGTGTCGCGAGGTTCGGATCGCGACTACCGGGGATCGATCGACGATCCGCGCATCGCATCGGTGGCCGTGCTCCGTCCACAAGAGATCCCAACTTATGTAGAAGACGGGTTCTTCGACATCGGAGTTACGGGCGAAGACTGGATCGCCGAGACGGGCGCCGACGTGACGAAGGTTGCCCCGCTCGCTTACTCGAAACAGACGGACCGTCCGGTGAAAGTGGTGCTTGCGGTCCCTAGGGATTCTGGGATCACGTCCCCGGACCAGGTGAAGCCAGACTCCCGCATCTCAACCGAGCTCCCCAACATCACGCGCGCTTACTTCGAACGACTGGGCATCCCAGTCAAGATCTTCCTGTCCTACGGAGCAACCGAGGCAAAGGTCCCCGAGATCGTCGATGCGATCG
>JBHELU010000079.1:0-3904 GCA_046262955.1 Actinomycetota bacterium
CACGGAGCTTGGTGGATCGAGGGGGACGTGACACCGCGGGTCGCGCTGAGCGCGCCGCCCCGCTCGTGGTTCCCCAATAGGACGACCACGACGGTCCCGAGAAGGGCCGCGATCACGACCCCCATCAGGACCTGGAGGATGCGAGTGTCTCTGTCGACGGTGGCTACGTAGCTCATGGGAGAGATTGGCAAGACATCATCTCGGCGGGATGAGGGTAGCCGAGCGCTATGTCCGTCCGGCGGCAATCCAAGACGTGAGCGCCTCAGTCGGTGGGTAGGATGCCGAGCCTCACTGCTATGTGAAGCAACGTTCTGGACTTACGGAAGGCGGTAACGAATGGAGCTGGGGCTGGACGTCAGAAAGGTCGATTCACATTCTGTGGTCGACGTCAAAGGCGAGATCGACGTCTACACAGCCCCGAAGTTGCGGGAAAAGCTGATCGAGCTCGTTTCGGAAGGGTCCTACGACGTCGTTGTGAACCTGGAAGGCGTGGACTTCCTGGACTCGACAGGGCTCGGAGTACTCGTAGGCGCTCTCAAGCGCGTCAAGGCACACGACGGGACGCTTTCTCTCGTGTGCACCCAGGACAAGATCCTGAAGATCTTCAAGATCACCGGTCTCACCAAGGTGTTCCCGATCCACGATTCGGTGGAAGAAGCTGCAGGAACCGCCGGCTAGCACTCTCATGTCGCTGGTCGAGCTCGAGATTCCTCCACGCTCCATCTATGTAGGGGTTGTGCGCCTCGCGGTGTCATCTCTTGGACGCACCGCCGGGCTCTCCGAAGAAGCAGTCGATGACCTGAAGATCGCGACGTCCGAGGCCTGTGCAAATGCAGTGTTGGGGGCCGAAGAGCGCGGCTCCGAAGATCGCGTCGTTGTCGGCTGGAGCGAAGAAGAAGGAAGGGTCGTCGTGACAGTCGACGATCCCATGGGCTCGGGGCCGGCGCCCTCCGACGCGGTGGATAGTCAAGGGATCAACACTCGCCGAGTCATGTCGGAAGCTTTGCTCCAAAGCTTGGTGGACCAGGTTTCGGTCGAAGATCGGCCCGATGGGGGGACCCAGACCACGTTGGTGGTCAACAAACGTTCCGTTTGACGTTTTGGGGGGGCAAAAGATAGGTTAGCGCCCACTTAAATATGGACGCTACCCTCTCGAAATCCGATCGTGAGGCGCTGAAGGCGGTCTATCGCTTAACGAAAGACGGCTCAGGCGCGCACACGGTCGCGCTCGCAGATGCCCTGGAGGTTTCCCCGGGCACCGTCACCGCTGCGGTCAAGCGATTGGCGGAGCGAGGGCTCCTGGATCACACCCCCTATCGCGGGGTCGTGCTGACCGTGCCGGGGCGAAGAGTGGCGATCACAGCGATCAGACGGCACCGCATCGTCGAGCGTTTCCTTTCCGACATGCTCGGCTATGCGTGGAACGAGGCCGATCGATTCGCCGGAGCGTTCGAGCACAACCTGCCGCAAGAGGTCGAGGATCGTCTTTTCGTCGCTCTCGATCGTCCCGCCACCTGCCCCCACGGCTTTCCGATCCCGGATCCCGACGTTGCCGAGATGCCCGACATGCCACCTCTCTACGCGCTCGAGCCGGGTGACATCGCGGTCGTTGCCGTTCCCGGTTCGACGGATCCAGACGTAGTCGCATTCCTCGACACGCTCGGACTGAGGCCGGGCGTGCGTGTTCAAGTGCGTGAGAAACATCCATTCGATGGTCCGGTCGTTCTGCGCGTCGAGGGCAAAGACCGGACCGTCGGCGAAAAGGTTGCGAACCAGATCTTTGTTCGAAAAGAAGAGCGCAAGAAATCCACGTCCAAGACAACACGAAAGGAGAAAAGCGCATGATCAACGTCGCGGCCGAAGGCGGCTATCAGGCCTTCACACTCGGCCACGCCGAGATCTTCTGGCTTCTGTTCTCTCTGGCAACCGCGATCCTCGCGGTGCTGGTCGGGTTTTCGCTGATGCGCGGTGTGCTGGCGGCCGACCAAGGAACGCCGAAGATGAAAGAGATCGCGGCGGCCATCCAAGAAGGCGCACTCGCGTATCTGAGGCGGCAGTTCAAAACGATCGCGATCATCCTCGTGCCGTTGGCCGTCATCGTGTTCATCACTTCGACGCACGTGCTGAAGCCGTCCGGCGGGGAGGCACTGAGCTTCGCTCAGTCCGGCATCTTCAGAACGCTCGCCTTCTTAGCCGGATGCCTGATGTCGGGCCTCACAGGGTTCATCGGGATGAGCCTTGCAGTGCGAGGCAACGTTCGTACGGCGGCAGCGGCCAAGAGCGGGTCGCTTCCCGGCGCACTGAAGGTCGCGTTCCGAACCGGCGGAGTTGCGGGGATGTTCACCGTCGGCCTCGGTCTGTTCGGCGCCAGCCTCATCATCCTGATCTTCCAGAACACCTCGTCGGCGATCCTCGTCGGCTTCGGGTTCGGTGGGTCGCTGCTGGCCTTGTTCTTGCGTGTCGGCGGTGGGATCTTCACGAAGGCTGCCGATGTCGGCGCGGACCTGGTCGGAAAAGTCGAGGCCGGGATCCCCGAGGATGATCCTCGCAACCCGGCGACGATCGCCGACAACGTCGGTGACAACGTCGGTGACTGCGCCGGTATGGCGGCCGACCTCTTCGAGAGTTACGAGGTCACGCTGGTCGCGTCGATCATCCTCGGCGTGGCGGCGTTCAAATCGATCGGGCTCAATCCGGCCCTTGGTTTGATCTTCCCCGTCATCGCCCGAGCTATCGGCGTTCTGGCTTCGATCGTGGGCGTCTACGCAGTCCGCGCTACCGACAAAGACAAGAGCGCAATGGCTCCGATCAACCGGGGCTTCTTGACCGCCGGTTTGCTCACGGTGGTTGGCACGTATCTGGTGGCCCAGTTCTACGTCCACAACCTGAGGGTGTTTTGGGCCGTCGTGACGGGATTGGTCCTTGCGCAGGTAGTCAGTCGCCTCACCGAATACTTCACGTCGACGGAAACGACGCCCGTTCGCGAGATCGCGGAGTCGTCGAGGACGGGCCCTGCGACGGTCATCTTGTCCGGGTTCAGCTCGGGCCTGGAGTCGTCCGTCTACGCGATCATCGCCATCGCCGGTGCTATCGCCGTCGCCATCGCACTCGGCGGCGGAAACCTGCAGTTCTCGCTCTACCTCGTGGCCTTAACCGGCATGGGAATGCTCGCGACGACCGGTGTTGTCGTGTCTGAAGACACGTTCGGCCCCGTGTCCGACAACGCTGCCGGCATAGCCGAGATGTCTGGCGAGTTCGAAGGCGAGCCCGAACGCATCATGGTGAGCCTCGACGCAGTCGGCAACACGACGAAGGCCGTGACCAAGGGATTCGCGATCGGCTCGGCCGTCATCGCTGCGGTAGCTCTTTTCGCGTCGTATATCGAGACGATCGGTAACCAACTCGACTTGAACAAAGTTGGGACGGCGCTGTTCCACGACATCCACGCCCAGATCAACGTTTCCGATCCGAAGACGTTCATCGGGTTGCTGATCGGTGGATCCATCGCGTTCCTGTTCAGTTCGCTCGCAGTGCGCGCCGTCGGTCGTACGGCGTCGGTTGTTGTCGAAGAAGTACGGCGTCAGTTCCGCGAGAAGCCGGGCATCATGGAGGGCACCGAGCGTCCGGAGTATGGACCGGTGATCGACATCTGCACGGCCGCGTCTCTGCGAGAGCTCGCAACTCCCGCTTTGCTAGCGGTGCTCTCACCTGTCGTTGTGGGCTTCGGCATCGGTTACTTGCCGCTGGGCGCGTTCCTGGCCGCAGTCATCCTGACCGGCCAGTTGATGGCTAACTTCCTTTCCAACAGTGGTGGCGCATGGGACAACGCCAAGAAGTTCATCGAAGACGGCAATCTCGGAGGTAAGGGGTCGGAGTCCCACAAAGCTGCCGTCATCGGCGACAC
>JBHELU010000080.1:0-4773 GCA_046262955.1 Actinomycetota bacterium
CGGCGAGAGCGACGCTCCCGTGCAACCTATCGTCGACTCCGACGGCGAGGGTCTCCCCCACGATGTCCTTGCGTGACGAGGCGATGACGACAGGATGGTCACGATCGGTCAGCCGCTCCATCGCTCGCATCAGCGTCAGTGAATGGAAGGTCGTCTTGCCGAAGTCGAGCCCGGGATCGAGCACGATGCGCGTGTCGTCGACCCCGTTGGAACGAGCGGTGGCTACCAGCGAGTCCCACGTCTGCTCGACGGCTTCCACGACATCCTCGTAGCGAGGGTTGCGAGGCCTGCCGCGCACCTGCCCGCCGTTGTGCATCAGAACGAGGGTCGCCCCGGTCTCCGCACAAGCAATTGCGAGCTCCGGGTTGGCGAGCGCGGTGACGTCGTTGACGATCGACGCTCCCGCGGCGATGGCTCGGCGTGCAACGACGGGATCCGCGGTCTCGACGGACAACGGCACCGACGTCTGGGCCGCGATCGCTTCGACCATCGGGATCAGCCGGTCGATCTCTTCAGAGCGCCACACCGGTGCTCCGGGACCGGCCTTCACCGCGCCGAGATCGAGCAAGTCCGCTCCCTCTTCGACGAGGTTCAACGCGTGCGCAACCGCGTCGTCGAGCGCCATCCGGCCCCCGTCGTAGAACGAGTCTGGCGTTCGGTTCACGATCCCCATCACCAAGCAGCGATCGATCGTGATGGAGCCGTCCGGCAGTCCCAGCTCGAACGTCGTCATTCGACGACCACCGGGATCGGGCGCCTCAGCGTTGTGACCATGTAGATGCCCACGAGCACTGCAACGCCGCCGGGGTAGACGAGGGCCGCGGGTGTTTCGGAGAACAAGAAGTACGCGAGCGCGGTCGCGAGGATCGGCTCGACCATCACCGACATCGCAACCGTCGTCGCATCGATGTCTTTCAGCACGAAGTTGATGAGCGTATGGCCGATCAGCTGTGAGATCACGATTACTCCCGCGATCGCCCACCACGTCTGAGCGTCGTAACCGGTCAGCTCCACACGCCCGATCGCGCACATGATCAACAGGATCACCGCCGCGGACCCGTACGTCGCAACCGAGTACTCGAGGATCCCCAAGGTCCGGCGCGCTTTCTGCGTCGACAGGAAGTAGCCGGCCGCGAGCGCTCCCCCGGTAAGGGCCAGCAGGTCCCCGCGGAGGGACGATCCGCCGGTCGAACCGCTCGAGATCAAGGCGGTCCCGACCAAGCCCAGCCCGATGCCTACCCACCCCACGGGACTCAGGCGATCGTTGAACAGGATCCGCGACGAAGCCGCCACGAAGATCGGCGTCGTCGAAACGAGCACGACGGATGCGGCGACGCTCGTCAGGCTCAACGAGGTGATCCAGCTGGCGAAGTGCAGGGCCAGGAACGCGCCTGCGACCGCGGGAATGGCAAAGTCGCGCGCGGTCATCGTGCGCAAGCGCTTCCACGCGAACGGAAATAGCAGTAGAGCGCCGAACGCGCACCGATAGAAGGACAGCGCGAGCGCCGGCGCGTCTTCCGCGTAACGAACGAGGATCGGAGACAGCGAAGCGGCCAGCACGCCGACCGTCAGCACCGTCCAAGGAGAGCGCGCGCCGTCGACGCTCTCGGCGGTGGCTGCTGTCATTAACGACTACCCTAAGCGCCGCTATGGCCGGTCGAAGTGCGCGTCCTCAAGTTGCGGTAGGCGCGATCGTTGTCGAAGACGACAGCTTGTTGATGATCCGGCGCGCCGCCGACCCTGGTCGTGGGCTTTGGACGATCCCCGGGGGCCGCGTCGAGAACGGGGAGCTGCTCGCGCAAGCGCTCAAGCGCGAGGTGTCGGAGGAGACGGGTCTAGATGTGGAACCTGGGGATCTGGTGGGCATACTCGAAGTTCCCGGCGATCCGCATTACGTGATCCTGGATTTCTACGCGCGCGTCACCGGGGGCCGCGAGCTCGAGCCGTCGGAAGAAGAAGTGTCCGAGGCTCGCTGGGTGCCACTATCCGAAGTCTCCGACCTCGAATGCACCCCGCGCTTCCTCGAAACCATGCGCGGCTGGGGCGTCCTCGAGTAGCGGTCCCCTCTTGTGCGCTCCGACCGATTCTCGAATCTTGGGCGATAGAGCTCGCTCAGCGAGCTTCACGGCCCAAAAATCGAATTTACGTTTGACTGACGTTTGCCGCTTCGAGCTAGAGGATGCGGCGTTAAGGGATTGGCGTTTAGCAGACGAATAGAGCAACCCTCGTGTGCTCTCTCACGGTCGATCCAGCGATCGGGTCGGTCTCGGTGACGGTCGAGCCGTTGCCACCACAAGACTGCACGACCCGAACCAGAAGGTTCAGCGATTCGAGCTTCGAGCGAGCTTCGGCCACCGACATGTTCCTGACATCGGGCATCGTGATGTCTTTGTAGCGGGGGCCTTGGGACACGACGATCGTGATCGCGCTGCCCTCAGGAGTTTGTATCCCTACGGCGGGAGAGGTGGCGATCACATGACCGACTGGAACGGAATTCGAGTAGTCACTCCCCATCGCAACTGCAAAGCCTTCTTTCTTGAGCTTCTGCTTGGCTTTGTCTGCCGTCAGCCCAGTGACGTCGGGAACTCCGATCGGTTCGGGCCCCTTGCTGACGACCAGGTCGACCGTCGCGTGCCACGGCAGCTTGCCCGTCGCCGGAGAGATCGCGACGACAAGGCCCTCCGCAGCCTTGGCCGAGTACTTCTGAGTGATCCGCCCGGGTTGCAGCTGTGCTCCGCGCAGCTCGACCTCTGCTTGCGATTGCGTATCGACCGACACGTCCGGTACCTGCGTGAGCGGCTTACCGGTAGACACGACGACACCGAGCTTCGCCCCTTGATCGAGCTGCCCACGCTTGGGTGATTGAGCGATCACCTGCCCGCGCGCCGCGGTAAGGCTCGCCATCTTTGCGGTGACGTTTAGATGCAGCCCTTTCGCTTCGGCTATCCGGGTCGCACGTTGCTTCGACATGCCAACGATCGACGGGACCTTGACCGGATGCGGTCCGAATACAGAAGTGATCGCCTTCGCGCCGCCTGCGATCAGCAACGCGAAGACGATCGCGAATAGGAACATCCGGCCGACCCGCAGTCGCTTGTACGGACGGCGCGACGATCGCGGAGCGAACGCGGTCTCCTGCATGTCTGCCAACCGGATCTCCGACGTGACGTCGTCGAGCAGTGACATGACCGGCGAGGTATCCGGCAAGGATCTGACCGCAACGCGACGTAACGCGGCCCCCATCTCGGACGCGTCGCGGTAGCGATCGGCAGGATCGAGCGCGCATGCTTTTGTAACGACCGCATCGACGTCCGCAGGGATGCCTTCCGCACTTTCCGAGGGGGCCGCGATCGGCTCGGCTGCCCTCCGGCGCAAGAGCTCGGTGCCGGATCCCTGTAGCGGAGGACGCCCGGTCAGCAGCTCGCACAGAACCGCTCCCGCAGCCCACACATCGGTGGCGGTCGAGGCCTCACGGCCCTGCGCCTGCTCGGGGGCGATGTAACGGAGCGTCCCCGGGATGGTGCCGCCGGGAACGGTCGCGTCGTTTCCCGCAACTACGGCGATCCCGAAGTCGGCCACTTTCACCTTGCCGTGGTGATCGATCAAGACGTTCTCTGGTTTCACGTCTCGGTGGATCAAGCCGACGGCATGAGCCGCGGCAAGCGCGTCGCAGACGGAGGCGATGATCTCGACTGCATGCGCGGGCTCGATGCATCCGCGCATCACAAGCAGATCGCGCAGGTCGGTGCCGGGCACGTACTCCATCACCATGTAATAGGTCTGCTCGTCCTCGGCTCCCCAGTCGTAGACGGCGACGACGTTGGGATGCGTCAACCGGGCCGCGGCGCGCGCTTCCGCTTTGAAACGAGCGACGAGCTCGGGGTCGACGGCAAGCGACGGCTGCAGCACTTTCACCGCGACCGCGCGATCGAGCAACAAGTCGTGACCGCGGTAGACCTCACCCATGCCACCGCCCGCAACGCGGGATATCAATCGATAACGATTCGAGAAGGTCTCGCCGACGAGGTCGCGCATCAAGCGCATTTCATTGACCTCCCGAATGTCGCAGGTGGTAGTCGAAACGTTGCGTGAGGATCGCAAGGTCACGGATCGCTTGCTGCGCGTCGGCCAATGCCGACGATGCCGATGAGCTTGCGGACTTGGCCGCGTTCTTTGCGGCTTGCGTCGCTTCGTTCAGCCGAGAGATCGCTTTGTGGAGCTCGCGGTTGAGTGCCGAGATGTGGTCGATGGTTTTCTGCTTGTCGGCCGTGGCCTTGGCGACCTGCGACTCAAGCCCGGCCACCTCGGAGCGAAGCGAAGCCGCCGCCGCGGCTGCCTCCCCGGCCCTCTTGTTGACCGATTCCAAAGAGGTCCCGGACGAGTCGCCGCACGCGGCGAGCAGGACTGCGACGAGGCTGATGCCCACGAGCCGGTGCACTGCCGCGATGGTCACATGAGCCTCCCCGGCCCCCGTGGATATCAGGCGTTCCTTCCGCCTCAAAACTTAACAGAAACCACACCAGTAACACCACCAACATCCAGAACTAGATCTCGAGCTCGGCCCAGACGGGGAGGTGGTCCGAAGCGTCGATCGCGAGGACCCCGCCGTCTTTGACCCGGAGCCCATCAGAAATCAGGATGTGGTCTAGCTGGCGGCGCGGCCCGGGGATCGGAAAGGTGTGTGCGGCTACGGCCGGGCGCAGGCCGGCGTCGGCCAGAGCGCTCAGCTCGTCGGGCTCGCGATTGAGGTCCCCCATAAGCACCGCGCGACCG
>JBHELU010000081.1:0-7358 GCA_046262955.1 Actinomycetota bacterium
AGGTTCTTGAGTGACACCTTGGCGCTCTTGTGCGCTGCCATCATCGGAAGTGCCAGCAGCGGTATGAGCAAGAGGCTGTGGCTGGCGCATGCAACGACGACCGGCGAAAGCGCCAGAAGTATCCCGTCGGTCGCGGTCTCCAACCCCAAGCTGTTGATGGCGGTTGCGATGACCGGTTTGCCTTCCACCAGAGCCATTCGGACCGCAGTCATGGTCCAGTTGACTCCGAAGAACGCAAACGCTGCGATGACGATGCCGAACAGGTCGCGACCGTGGAACAAAGTGGGATGCGAGTGGTGAGGGAGGTTCGTCAATGCGTGCAGAACGACGCCCCCGGCTGCGATCGAGAATGAATATTGACCGGCGTTGAACGCCGTCTTCCAAAGAGGCTTGTTGTTTCTGACGTCGTCGATCAAGCATGCGACGACGAGCGCGATCACTGCGCCGGGCATTCCGAACGTCATGAGCAATGCGAATGCGAACGTGCTCGAGACCGTGACGTTGAGGGAATGGTTGATCCGGATCGGGACCAGCTCACCTGCGACCACGCACGCGGCAAACACCCAGAATGAGGGCGCGCTCACGTCGAGGCGGCCGATCGTCTTTTCGAGTATCAGCGCCAGGAGACCAAGCCCTACGACAGAAACTGCCGCTACATAGGCGTGGATAGGAGAAACCCGCCCAGTCCTCATGTTTTGTCTTCGGCGCCTGACGGCTTCAGATTTAGCCCCTAGCGCATAAAAAGAGGGGTACGCGGTGGAGGGCGCCGAAGCGCCCTCCATTCCAAGATGCGGCTGGTTCGCGGGAGATCTAGCCCCAGGGCCCGAAAGCCCACTTCGGCGGAGCCCCGACGGCCTCCATCAGAGCGGCAAACGCCGCGATGGCGATCGCGACACGGAAGATGCGAGCTTTGACCATGTGTGGTCCTCCTCGTTCGAGTGGACCGACGTGCATTCGCGCCGGCTCCCGTTTGTTCGGCGTCGCCTGGAAATTTCTTGATGATGATCTTCGAAAATGGTCCCGGAGAACTAGTCATTAGGTCCGGGTTACCTATCAAGAGGTGCCCACCCCCAGTCGATTACAGCGATGGACCCTCGTCTTCGGCTGTGGAGGCTTTGCATGTTCTTTGTTGCAGCTCTTTTGGCTGCCGTCGTCACCGTGCCTCTCTGGGGTGGCCGCGTGCGCGCCCTTGCGGAGGTCGAGCTGAAGTGGGGTTGGGCGTTGTTTGCAGCGATCGGGATCCAGATAGTGATCATCTCGATCCTGCCCAAGAGCGATGGCCCAGATCGGATCGCTCACGTGGTGTCGTACGCGTTCGCAGCCGTTTTCATCGTGGCGAACATGCGGATACCAGGGCTGTGGATCATCTGTCTCGGGGGCCTGATGAACGTGGCCGTCATTGTGGCCAACGGCGGTGTGATGTACGGAAGCGCAGCGGCGTTCCGCAGCGCCGGCGTTCACATAACCGGCAGTCATTTCTCGAACTCGATCTCTGTGGCCCACCCGAAGCTCGCTTTCCTGGGCGATCTGTGGTCCATCCCGGCGAGCGTCCCATTCGCAACCACCTTGAGCATCGGCGACATCGTCATCGCGTTCGGCGCCTTCGTTCTGGTTCACGGGTTGTGCGGCTCACGGCTTTTCCCTCGCTGGCTGGAGCTCCCTCGGATCCGCCGCGAGGTAGCGGCAGCGGCCTGACCGGTCCAAGTGCAGGAAGACCGCTACGGTTCTGGGGTGGCCGCTCCACAGAACGTCGACATCACCAACCAGATCTTCGAGCTCTACGGAGTTCCGCTGGATCGCTTCACGGCTACCCGGAACGAGCTCGTTAAACAACTCTCAGCCGAAGGGCACAAGGACGAAGCCACTTCCGTTAAAACGCTGAAGAAACCTTCCGTGAGCGTGTGGACGATCAATCAGCTCGCGAGGACCCACGATGACTTGATGAGCGAGGTGCTTGCAGCTCGTGCCGATCTCAGAAGCGCTCGGTCCGGATCTGAGATGCGAGCTGCAGTCGACAGACGGAAACGCGCAGTGTCTGCACTGGTCACGGTTTCACGCGATGTGCTCGAAGAAGCCGGGCATGCGGCAACGGCGCAGACGCTCGACTCGATCTCGCGTGCGCTGTTAGCCGCGAGCGATGAGGAAACCGAAGAGCGGATGCGGTTGGGCGTTCTGGATGGTGAACCCGAGGCTGCCGCCTTCGAAGGTGATCTGGAGGCAGCATTCGTCGATGCCGCGTCCTCACAGACAGACGACAGGACACGCGATGAGGCCGAGCGCCTTGCGGGAGCCGCCGAGGAAGCGGAACGAATCGCGCGCGAAGCTCGCTGGGAGGCGGATCGTGCTCGTGACGAAGGCGATCGACTGGCGCGCATCGCCGACAACGCGGAGGAAAAAGCCGAGCGCGCGCGCGGCAAAGCGGATGACGCGCTGACGCGCCTGAAGCCGTAACGTTCTAGTACTCGAATACTCCCTCGAGTACGTCGTCGATCGCCATCAAAGTGTCGTCGTCCAAGACCACTTCGGATGCCGCCGCATTGTCGTCGACCTGCTCCGGCCGGCTCGCGCCGATGATCGCCGAGGAGATGCGCTCGTCGCGCAGCACCCACGCAAGGGCGAGCTGAGCCATCGACAAACCGGCTTTGTCGGCGATCGGTCCAAGGGATTGGACGCGCTCGAGTGTTTTCTCCGAGAAGAAGTCACCCATCATGCCTCCCATGGACTCGCTCGCGGCACGCGAATCGGAGGGGGGAGGACGGCCGGGTTCGTACTTGCCGGTGAGTACTCCCTGCGCGAGCGGGGACCAGACGATCTGACCGATACCGAGCTCGGCGCAAAGCGGGAACACTTCTGCCTCCCACGTTCGCCACAACATCGAGTACTGCGGCTGGCTCGAAACGAAGTCTGTTGTGTCGGGAACTTCGAAGCTTGCCCGGATCTGATCCGGGGTCCACTCGCTGAACCCGATGTATCGAGCCTTGCCCGCCTGCACGACCTCGGTCAAGGCCTGCATCGTTTCCTCGAGTGGAGTGTCCGTGTCGTAGCGGTGACATTGATAGAGATCGACGTAGTCGGTCTGAAGTCGCTCGAGCGAAGCATCCATCTGCTTGTGGATCTGCTCTCGGGACAGCCCCCGGTCCTGCTTGGTCATGGGCCAGAAGACCTTTGTCGCCAAGACATATGACGAGCGATCGATCCCCTTCAGCGCCTCGCCGAGGAACGTCTCTGCCCGTCCACGCCCATAGATATTCGCCGTATCGATGAAGTTGATGCCCACGTCGAATGCGCGCTTGAGGCAGGCCTCGGCCTTGTCCCTCTCGACACCGACGCCGTAAGTCAGCCATGACCCCAAGCTGATGTCCGAAACCTTCAGATCGCTATTGCCAAGCTGCCGATATCTCATTACTCGCCTCCCAGGTTTACCGGGAGGTTACCCACACCTTGTCTGTCTAGTCGGCGAAGTTCGGCACCTGCACCTGCGGATTCATGATCCCGCGGTAGTCGTGGACATGCTGACGATCGAGCCCGTCCATCTGGTACACGGTGACGCCGAGCTTTGAGTTCAGATCGTTCGTGTAGATGCGGCCATTGTACCAATACGCGCACCAGAGGTCGGGCAGCTTGTCGGTCTGCATGTAGTAACCGATCTCCTTCGGGTTCATGGGATCGCTGAAGTCGACCACCGACAGACCCGAGGAACGGTACGCGACAGTTGCGATGTAGCTCTTCGGGTCGCGTGTGGGAACGACGCCGAACACGTGAGTCGTGCACGCGATGTAGGACTCGCTGGTGTCTTTCGGAGCTTGCGTTCGAGGAACGTTGTAGTACCCGGCAAGCGACGGGCTCGTGGGATCGGTGATGTCGTAGAACCAGAGTGCTCCCGCAGTGCTGTGGGAGTTCCCGGCGCACTCACCTGTGATCGAGCCGGCGAATTCGTCGCCGATCGCCAGGTACTTGCCGTCCCAGGTGAATCCGGTGCCATGGTGGATCATGATCGCCGGGTTGTAGATCCGCGACAGAGTCACGGGATGCGCCGGATCTTTGATGTCCCAGATGTCGGTTTCGCCGATGCATGCGGCCCCCGCAAGATGCCGCTCAGGGAAGATCGTGATGTCGTGACAACCGATCTCGGGAGTCACGTCTGGAGTCCCGATCACCTTTGCCTTCGTCGGGTCGTTCGTGGGGAACTCGACAACCGAGATCTTGCGGTGTGACGCGGGGCTGCAAGTGGCAGTAGGAACTCCCAACGGATACGACTCGATGTAGACGTAAGTCTTCGCGCCGTCTGGAACGACCGTGTGCGTGTGCGAGCCGCAATCCGTTTCGACGAACTTCACCTGCCGGGGTTGCTTTGGGTTCGAGATGTCGACGATGCGTATGCCTTCTTTCCCCGCCGAGTCGTCGGTGTTATTGCAAACGCCGTTCTTGACACTGTTCGACCCCGGCGAGTCGATCGAGACGATCAGGTAGTGACCGATGATGGACACGTCGTCTTGCGACGCGGGGCATTGGTAGAAGGACAGCTGCTTGAGGTAGGGAGCTTGCGGGAGGATGCGAAAGAAACCGATCCCCTCATAGGTGCCAGTGACGGCGAGATTCCCTTTGAAGACCATGTCGGACCCGTCGGCCTTCAGGTCCTTGCCCATCATGATCGGCACCTGAGCGAGTCGCGTGATGTTGCCGGATTTCTCGTCTGCCGTCGGAGCTGCTGTGGCCTGAGATGCGGTCGTAAGAGGTACGACGACCAGTAAGACGATCAGAGCGGCGATGCCTCGACGCAACGGCATGGCTCCGCCAAGGGCGGAATAGGGATTCCTATTCGCCGGGGGTCGAATTGGGACTCCCATGGTGCAGGCCCCCTTAGAGGTAGTTGAGTTCTTGATACAAAGTTGGACAAACCAGGGCACAACTCCTGCCCAGGGCATGCTTTCGGTCTGAGATAGTCGAGAGATGCGCATCTTCGTCGCCGGAGGCTCGGGAGCCGTCGGAAAACCGCTGGTCACGGAGCTCCTTCAGCGCAACCTTGACGTCACCGTCCTCACGCGCTCGGCGGCGACGGCCGACCGGCTTGCCGAGAGCGGGGCGAAGGCCGTCGTGGGGGATGCGCTGGATCGAGACTCGGTTGTGGCTGCGATCGAGAGATCTGCTCCGGAGGTCGTCATCCACCAGTTGACCGCTATACCCAAGGTGATCCCGCTGAAGAAGATGGTGGAAACGTTCGAGCAGACGAACCGCCTTCGCACGCAAGGAACCTCGAACCTCATCGAAGGAGCCCGAAAGGCCGGCGCGCATCGATTCATTGCACAGAGCATCGCCTTCGCTTATGCCCCTGAGGGTGCCCTTGTCAAAGACGAAGAGGCGCTTCTTTATCTGGATGCTCCCGAATCTTGGCGTCCGATAAATGAAGCCGTTAACGAGCTAGAGACTCTGGTATTGGAGTCCGAGCTCGACGGCGTCGTCTTGAGGTACGGGTTCTTCTACGGGCCCGGTACTTCGTACGCGCACGACGGTCACCTTGCGAATGAAGCGCGCAAGAGACGCGTTCCGATCGTCGGCTCAGGGGATGGAGTCTTCTCGTTCATTCACGTTGACGATGCCGCCCGTGCCGCCGTCACATTTTTGGCCGACGGAACGCGAGGCATCTACAACGTTGTCGATGACGATCCCGCTCCCGCACGGGAATGGATCCCCGAGTTCGCAGCCGCGGTCGGCGCACCCAAGCCCATGCACGTACCCGCGCCTGTCGCCCGTCTTGCGGCCGGCAAGTACGGGGTCTACGCCGCGACCGAGCTGACGGGGGCGTCAAACGCCAAGATAAAGAGAGACACCACCTGGCGACCCGCGCATCCCACGTGGCGCGGGGTCCTAGGAGCGTTAGGCGGGTAGACCTTCTTCCTGAAGGGTTAGGTCGATCACCTTGTCCCAGCTCGACGCGATCTTGTCGCGCATAACCTTCTCGTCCGCCAGGTTCCTCCGGGCCACCTCGGCGGTTTCCTCGTCGCTCTTTCCTGCTCCCAAAGCAGAGAGTCTTCCCTCGAGCAGCTGCTTGTGACGCTCGGTTTCCCCGATGTGATGCTCGATGATGGACTTCAGCTCGAAGTCGTCCGTGTGCAAGAGCATGCTCTTCATCATCAAGAGCGAAAGTGATTGCTTGGAAGACGATCGATACCCACGCGGCCCGGCCCCCAATCACGGGGGCCGGGCTCGCGATGTGGTTCTTCGTTCTTAGAACCTGGGCGGCTTGATCCGGTAGATCCCTCGACCGAAGGTGCCGGCGTACACGTTGCGGTTCGTCTTCACGTACGTGATGTCGTCGATGGGAGCGAGTGGAAGCCCGCGGCCCACCTTGAGCCAGTGCACTTGCACGGCGTTGGAGGCATACACACCCACGTCCGTTCCGACATAGATGGTGTTACCGACCAGGATCACGTCGTTTACCGGGGCTTTGGGAAGGTTCGCCGTGATGTTCGACCACGTTTTGCCCCCATCCAGCGTTCGAACCACGTAGGGAGCGTTCTTGCCCTGCCTGTAGCCGGAGAAGGTGACGTAAACGACTTTGGGATCTTTGTTACTGACGGCCACTCGCGTGATCCACAAGGTTGGGAGGTCGGGGCTGGTCATTTGCGTCCATGTCGGGCCCCCCGTCGTCGTCTCCCACAGCTTGCCGTCGTCGGTCCCAGCCCAGATCTCGTTTGGATCCTTCTTAGCTACCGACATCGTGGTCACCGTTCCGTAGTGCGCTGCATAAAGGGGATTCGTTTCGCGCCCCGCGTCACCGTCGGCCAGGTCGGGACTGATCGGCGTCCATGTGTTGCCCATATCCGTGGACTTGTTCACGACGTCGCCCGCGTAATAGACGGTGCTCGGATTCTTCGGATCGAACTCGATCGGCGACAACCAGCCGTGCCTGTCCGAAACCGTGCCTTGGTCGAACTCGTTCATCGTGTCGCCACCGTCGGTTGACACGGCGCAGGAGCCGTATTGAGAGCACGCGTACACGTTCTGCGGATCCTTGGGGTTGATCCGGTTCTCTGTACCGTCTCCCCCGTAGTAGGAGTTCCATCCCTTTCCGCCCCACGAGCGTAGCGAGCCATTGTCTTGTACGCCTCCGTTGATCCGCGAGGGGTCCTTCGGCGATACGTCGATGGAGAAGAACTGGCTGAACGGCTCGTAACGGGAGTGCACCCATGTGTTGGACTTCCCGTTCTGATCTGACCGATACAGGCCGCCGTCGTTTGCAAGGTAGACGCGGTTCTTGTGATTCGGGTCCCAGGCCAACGAGTGATAGTCGACGTGCGTTCCGGAGTTCGTCGAGAAGTTCACCCCGCCGTCGGTCGACTCGGACAGCATGTAGCCCA
>JBHELU010000082.1:0-9117 GCA_046262955.1 Actinomycetota bacterium
GCTGAGGGCTACGGAATGTGGACCCCGGAGATGCTCCGGGCGATAACGAGCCGCTGAATCTCGGAGGTGCCCTCGAAGATCGTGTAGATCTTCGAGTCCCGGTACCACTTCTCGACCGGGAAGTCCTTGATGTAGCCGTAACCGCCGAGGACCTGAACGGCTTGCTCGGTGACTCGCACCGCCGTCTCAGCCCCCTTGAGCTTGCTCATCGATCCTTCGGCTTTCTCGAAGGGGTGGCCGCCTGCCGCAAGCCATGCAGCTTTGTAGACGAGTAAGCGCGATGCCTCGATCTCGACTGCCATGTCGGCAAGGATGTTCTGGATCGACTGGTGCTGAGCGATAGGTACGCCGAAGGCTTTGCGTTCCTTCGCATAATCGATGGCGAATTCCATTGCGGCTTGCGCGATCCCGACGGCTTGGATGGCTACCGACGGCCGCGTCACTTCGAACGTGCGGAGAGCGGCGGAAGAACGACCGGTAGAGGCCCCGGTGCGGGCTTTCTCGAGCTTCTCTTCCAAGCGATCCATGCCCCCGACGACGCGATCGACCGGGATGCGACAGTCCTGCAGAAGCACCTCGGACGTGTCCGACGCACGGATGCCGAGCTTCTTCTCTTTCTTTCCGGGAGATATCCCGGGGTCGTCACGACTGACGATGAAGGACGCCTGACCGCGGTGACCGAGCTCTTGGTCGACTGTCGCCACGACGATGTAGACGTTCGCGTACTGACCGTTCGTGATGAATACCTTCTGACCGTTGAGCACCCACTCGTCGCCTTCGCGCACTGCACGCGTCCGCAGCGAGCGAACGTCCGAGCCCGCTTGCGGTTCGGTCACGCAGAACGCACCGACCTGTGGCTCTTCGGGAGTGCCGAACATCTTCGGGGCCCACTCGAAGAGTTGCTCGCTCGTTCCAACGCTTGCGAGCGCGGAAAGAGGAAGGCCCGTTCCAAAGATCGCAAGGCCGATACCCGCGCATCCCCAGAAGATCTGTTCCATCACTATGGGGAGCGTCAGGCCGGTTGGGTCTTGTTGTGACTGCATGTACAGGTCGATCCCGTACAGCCCCGCCTCAGCCGCTTTCTTGATGACGGGCCACGGGAACTCTTCCGACTCGTCGTACTCCGCCGCAACGGGTCGGATCTCCTTCTCTGCGAACTCGTGTGCCCACTTCTTGAGCTCGATCTGCTCTTCGGTCAGTGCGAAGTCCATCGGGGTCCTCCTGGGCCGGCTGCGAGCCCCCAGTAGGGACGGGCAGCTAAACTTGACTACTCGGTCAATTTTGCCATGAGAGAGGATATCCAAACCAACCATCCGACCTAAGGACCCACGATGCGTGACCCCTCAATCGGCCCCCCGCCGGATCTCGACCTCGATTCCCCCCAACCCACACCGATCTCGTACGACCGCCTCTACCGGCTGTGGGAGGAGAACCCATGGAGCGCAACGGGGATCGACTTCAGCCAAGACAAGAAGGATTGGCTCGACCGCCTCACCGAGCAGCAACGCGAGGCGGCCCTGTGGAACTACGCGATGTTCCTCGTAGGCGAGGAGGCCGTCGCTCGCACGCTCACACCCGTTTGCGATGCCGCCCCCGAATACCCGCAGAAGATCTTTCTCACCACTCAGATCGTCGATGAGGCTCGACACCACGTCTTCTTCGATCGATTCATGCGCGAGGTTGCATCGCAGGGCCGCGACACTCGCTCGACTCTCGAGGCCGTCGACGGCTACCTGACGTGGGGGTTCAAGCAAGTGTTCGCAGAGCTCGATCGAGTCACCGATCAGCTCCGCAAGAAACCGAACGACATGCCTCTTCTTGCGCAATCGATCGCGCTCTATCACGTGATCATCGAAGGAGTCCTCGCCATACCGGGTCAACACTTCATCCAGCGCTACGTCGAGAAGATGGGGATCCTTCCAGGATTCAAGATCGGCATCGACAACGTGTCTCGCGACGAATCACGTCACGTAGCCTTCGGTATCAAGATGCTCGGCGACCTCACTCGTGCATCTCGTGAATGCCGCCAGGCGGCCATCGAGATGTGGGATCGCGTGATGCCCTGGTCGGTGGGCGTATTCGTGCCCCCTGGTCTCGATCGCGCTTACGTCGAGTGCTTCGACTTCAGCCTGATCGAGATCTATGCATTCGGCATGAGGTCCTTCGAGACCAAGCTCAAGCGGCTCGGCATCGATCCATCTGAGATCCAGATGCTGTCGCGCTACGACCGAACACTGTCTTACGAAGAGCGCGCCGCACAAGCGTGGACGCTGATCGACGCGGGGATCGTCGGCGACGATCGCAAGGAGCCGGAGGTAACTCCCGCTGCAATGGAGATCTTGTTCGACGGCATGACGCGCGCGCTCAATCTCGACGTTGCGCGCTCGCTCGGAGGTCCGATCGAGTGGGACTTCACCGACATGGAGCCGTGGCATCTAGTTGTGACCAACGGTCATGCAGAAGCCAAGCCGGGACGCGCCGGAGAACCTGCCCTGCGCATGGAAGCAACTGCCGGGGACTTCGCAAAGATCGCAGTCGGTCGTACCGATCCGCGCTGGGCTCTGCTCAAGCGACGACTCCGCGTGCACGGATCGTTGTCGGCGAAAGCAAAGCTGCCGAAGCTGTTTGTTTAGCGAGCCCTCAAGGCGGGCCGGTAGGCTCCGGCGATGGACCTAGATCTCAGCCACGAACAACAAGAGTTTCAAAAGACCGTCCGGGCCTTCGTCGACGACGCCATCCGGCCCAACGCGGAGCGCTGGGACCACGAGCACGAGCTGCCCATGGACGCGGTGCGGCAGATGGGGGAGCTGGGCCTGTTCGGTCTCCCGTTTCCCGAGGAATACGGCGGTTCGGACGCCGACTTCCTCACCTTGTGCCTCGCCATAGAGGAGATCGCACGCGTCGACTCTTCTCTGGCCATCACGCTCGAGGCCGCCGTTGGCCTGGGGGCGATGCCGGTGTACAGGTTCGGGACCGACGCTCAGAGGAAGGAGTGGCTGACCCCTCTGGCGACGGGTGAGTTCCTGGCAGGGTTCGGCTTAACTGAGCCCGGGGGCGGATCCGATGCCGGTGCAACCAAAACGACTGCGCGTTTGAACGACGGCGAATGGATCATCAACGGCTCCAAGTCGTTCATCACCAATTCCGGAACGCCGGTAACGAAGTTCGTGACGGTTACCGCGATAACAGGGTCGGGCGAGATCTCAGCCATCATCGTTCCGAACGGCACACCAGGGTTCGAAGTCGGTAGCTCCTATCGAAAGATGGGGTGGTGGCATTCGGACACCCACGAGCTTGCATTCAACGATTGCCGCGTTCCTGAATCGCATCTGTTGGGCGACCAAGGTGAGGGTTTTAGGAATTTCCTGAAGATCCTCGACGACGGGCGCATCGCGATAGCGGCTCTTGCGACCGGCCTTGCTCAGGGTTGCGTCGACGAATGTCTGAAGTACTCGCAAGAGCGCACCGCGTTCGGCCAGTCGATCGGCAGTTTCCAAGCGATCCAATTCAAGATCGCGGACATGGCCACGAAAACAGACCTTGCGCGGGCGGCTTACTACCGCGCTGCATGGCTCAAGGAGAACGGACGGCCGTACAAGAAAGAGGCGGCCCAAGCGAAGTTGTTCGCATCCGAGATCGCCGTCGATTGCGCGCGAGAAGCCGTCCAGATCCACGGTGGGTACGGATATATCGAAGAGTTCCCCGTGTGTCGTCACTTCCGCGATTCGAAGATCCTGGAGATTGGAGAAGGCACATCCGAGGTCATGCGCATCATCATCGGGCGTGAGTTAGGGCTGCCCGCTTCTTGACGCAGGACGCTCCTCTCGTCATCACGGCGAGCGACGATCTCCAAAGGGCTTTGGACCTGGCTGCAACCGAGGGACGGCTGGCGCTCGATACAGAGTTCATGCGCGAACGCACGTATCGGGCACGTCTATGTCTGGTGCAGATCGGTACGACGCATCACGTAGCCGTCGTCGATCCACTGGCCGATGTCGACCTCCAACCCCTTGCCAAGGTCCTTGCGGATCCCGACGTGCGGGTCATCGTCCACGCGGGAAAGCAAGACCTGGAGATCTTTCACGACATGTTCGGTGTCGTTCCGCGCAACGTCTTCGACGTTCAGATCGCGGCGGCGTTCGCGGGCCTGGGTGCGTCCCTGCCGTACGCGCGCGTTGTGGAAGCTCTCACGGGAACGGCGCTCGCGAAAGGTGAGAGCTACACGGATTGGTGCCAGCGACCTCTCACCAAAGACCAGCTGAAGTACGCGGCCGACGACGTTCGTTACTTACCGGCTGTAGCTGATGCTTTGGATGCGCGGCTTGCCGATCTGGGGCGCACGCGCTGGGTGTCCGAGGAGCTCCTCTCGCTCGAAGATCCCGAGAACTACGGAGCCGATCCGATAGGCGCGTGGAAGCGAGTTTCGGGTCGCGGCTCGTTGTCGTCGGCTCAGCTGGCTGTTCTTCGGGAGCTGGGGGCATGGCGCGAAGACGCGGCCCGGGATCGAGACTTGCCGCGCGGGTGGATCGTCAAAGATCCAACTCTCGTCGAGCTCGCCCGGCGAGCTCCGAGAACGAAAGATCAGCTGCAGAAGATCAGAGGGCTCTCCCGCGGCGAGATCGACCGCTCCGGGGTCGCGATCCTCGATGCGATCGCCCGGGGCAAGGATGCGGCCCCCGTCGAGCGGACGACCATGCCCCCGAGGTCTATCCAGATAAGGACTCGAGCTATAGCCGGACTCGCCGACGCGGTGCTCAGAGCGAGGTGTGAGGGAGCCGGGATAGCCCCGGAGTCGGTGGCTACGAGGGCCGAGCTCGAGGCTCTGATCGCCGATTCCATCGTGGGAGAAGCGGATGTCAAGAAGCACCCTCTGCTTACCGGTTGGCGGCGCGAGCTTGCAGGCCTCGCTATCGTCGCAGTGGCTCAAGGGAAGGTGTCGGTCAGAGCTACCGACAAACCGCCGTTCATAGAAGAGATTGAGAGACCGTAAATGGCGAACGAAGAAGAACGGATCGCGCTGTTCCTGGACTTCGAGAACCTCGCATTGGGTGCCCGCGATCGAGGCGACACCTTGGATATCGCGGTGATCATGGAGGCGCTGTCCGAAAGAGGCCGGATAGTTATCCGGCGGGCATATGCGGACTGGAACCTGTTCGCCGAACATCGCCAGGCGTTGGTGTCGCAACGGGTCGAGTTGATCGAGGTTCCTCAACGCACCGGGTTCGTTCGCAAGAACGCCGCAGACATCAAGCTGGCTGTGGACGCACTCGAGGTTGCATTCGAGCGCGACTTCATCACGACTTTTGTCGTTGCTTCGGGGGACTCAGACTTCACGCCGCTCGTTCTCAAGTTGCGTGAGCTGAATCGCCGCGTTGTCGGCGTGGGCGTCGAAGGCTCTACTTCCGAACTGCTACCGGGTGCATGTGACGAATTCTTGTACTACGAGCGGCTGGCGGGCCGAGGCTCCAACCGCGAGTCGAGGAAGGCGCAAGCCCGTTCGAAAGATCAGAGCGACGGCAAGACATCCGATCTGGACCGAGTCGGGCGGCTCGTCACGCGCACGCTTTCTGGTTTGAAGGCCTCGTCGGACGGCCCCGTGCTGTCTTCGATGATCAAGCGTGTGATCTTGCGCAAGGATCCGGCTTTCTCTGAAAGCGATTACGGGTTCCGGACGTGGGGCGAGCTGGTGTCGTATCTCGCCTCGCGGGATTCTGTCGAGCTTCGCCCCAGCACGTCGGAGGGGGATCCCTTCGTCGACTTCCCGTCGGAGGGCGGTGGAGAGGAACAGGCCTTCAAGCTCTTACGCGACATCGTTTCGGAGCTCGAGGACGACGAAGGCGGCCCGCCTCTATCGGGATTGAAGGATCAGATGCGCAAGAGGAAGCCCGACTTCTCCGAGAAGGACTTCGGTTACGGCGGATTCCTTCAGTTCGTCAAAGCTGCGAACGCGCGCGGTCTCGTCAGCATGGATTGGGACGACGACACTGAGGACTATTACGTGGAGACGACTGACTAACTATCCGCCAACGAATCGGATGCTGTCGAGCGCTCGCAGCGTTTGTGCTTTCAGAAGCAAGGGCGGATCGCTGCCGAAAAAGATCTGAGCACTGATCGCAAACTCTCTCAGCTTGAAGAGAACCGAATAGGCGGGGTGGCAGCCGGTTCCCTCTCCAGGTCCATAGGTCCTTGGATCGAGAACTACATGTTGGGGACGCGGTGGGAAGCCCGTAGCAGCTGAAGTTAAAGCGCTGACGTAAAGGACGACTCCTTGGGCAGGCAGGGTTTCCAAGGGCCCGTTGTGCGCGCACAACCGTGGATTCTCCGGAGCGAAGTTTGTCGCAACGAAAGAGGGTGGTTGCGAGCCGATCGGTACCACCCACCCTCGCCACGACGGCGGCACTTCCATGGACAGCCCCTCGGGACCCACGCGCACGGGGGAGGGCCCCGGTAGCGGCACACCCGTATAGCTGAGCGCCGCCGCCGAGGGCTGGATCTGCAGGTGATCTATCTGGCCCTGGGCCTTTGTGAGCAGTCGATCGCCTGGATGGAAGGTTCCGAAGTAAACACGGATCTCGAGGTCCTCGTGCCTTGTGTAAACGTCCATTCGGTACAAGGCACCTGGAAGGTCGATGCCCTCTTCGCTCGTTTCCCTTTGCGTGTAATCGCCGTCGAGCTGTGGCGGGAATGAAGCCGCAACGAAAGCATTATCTGGCCCCGAGGGATGGATTATCCCCGTGGGGAAGGTCGCCGAGATCAAGATGTCTTTGTCAGATATCCGTTTAAGGGTTCGGACGGGGACACGCGGATCGATTTTCATCTCTCCCCGTTGCCACGGTTTCGTCGTGGCCCACGCGACGGGGAGCTTTGGCCTCGAGACATGGTTGGCCGTTGTGAACCAGCCCGGCTCCGGCGGCCATCGCGGGAACGCTGGGTACTTGTGGCCGAAGTGAAGAGCGCTCGCGACGTCGAACGACGGCGATGAGTGCACAGTGGCAGGCGGGTGCGAAGGCTTCCCGTTGACGATCAGCACGACCGTTACCAGAGCGGCCAGTGCGATCGCGAGATATAGCGGCAGCTGCCGTTTCTTTAACCACACGTCATATTTCAGACGCCGGGTAAGACCCCTAGGTTCTCCGGATTCTTAACGCAGCCAGGTGCGCACGATCGCTTTCGAGAATCCCCACGCGTAGCGGATCGTGGTCGGTTTCTTCGTTGCGCCCGACGCCCTGCGGCGCAAGGTGACCGGGACCTCGATGACGTCCAGGCCCTTGCGAGCCGCGTCGAGGATGACCTCGGACACGTAGAACTGGTCCTGGCGAAGGTCCAACCTCCGAAGTGCAGCGACGGTCATTGCCCGGTAGCCCGTCGACGGGTCGGTGATCTTCGTTCTGCTCAACGCGCTAAGCAACCTCGCGAACACCTTGACACCGTGATGACGCGCGTTGGATTCGACCTCGAATGACCCAAGTACTCGCGATCCCTGCACCATGTCCGCTCGGCCGTCCAGCAACGGCTCGACGAGGCGCTCCATCTCCTTTGGGTCGTGTTGACCGTCGGCATCGAGGGTGACGACAACCTTTGCTCGCGCCTTGAGTGCTGCCTCATATCCGAGTCGAACAGCGGCTCCCGAGCCACGACGCAGGTCCCTTCTGATCACGGTTGCTCCGAGATTGCGTGCAGTCGCTTCGGTTGCGTCGGTAGCTCCGTCTGCAACAACGATCGGCAGGGTTTGAAGACCTGCGACTTCCATCGGCATCTCGCCGAGCACGGCAGGCAGGTTGTCGCCTTCGTTGTACGCAGGGATCACGACGGCGCAGCCGCCGGGCTGTGGTTGCCATCCGGAGTCCTCGAGACGTTTCAAAGCCACGTAATCGACGAAGTCGCCGACCTCGCTCGACAGCTGGTCGTCGCGCGACATCCCCCGGAACACCAGAACCAGCGTGAAGAGGTTCGAAAGAACGAGCAGACCGATGATCCGCCGCTCGTTCCCTGCGTGGAAGCCCAACGCGGACAGCACCGGGTCGAACAGGTTCGGTGCGACGGCGGCCGTCAGCAATCCTGCGGTGACGATCCCGACCAGCAGGCTCTCTCCGCGACGCAGTCGCCCGGCGCGATACCGATAGACCGAATAGGTGACCAGAAGCATCGCTACGAGCGCGCCGAAGATCCGTAAACCCACGCGTTCTCCCAGCTAGAGCGATTTTTGAGGCTTTTGGCAGGCTAGCACGGCCCCTTGCGGGGGCCGCGGACCACGAAACTTCAACCGCGCAAGTTGCAGTTGTCGCGCACTCATGCTGGATGGTTGACTGCCACGCATGGAGGGCTACGAAGCTTCTACCTACGGTGAGCGATTTGCCGAGGTCTACGACGAGACCTACGGAACGTTGTTCGATGTCGACGGCTGCGTTGATTTCCTCCATGAGGTTGCGGGGCAAGGCCCGGCACTCGAGCTAGCGATCGGGACGGGACGGATAGCGCTGCCCTTGGCAGAGCGAGGCGTGAAGGTCAAGGGCATCGATGTCTCGCCGGCGATGGTCGAGAAACTGCGCGCCAAGCCCGGCGGCGATTCGATAGAGGTCGTGATGGGGGATTTCGCCAGCGTCGATGTTGGCGGCACATATCCGCTCGTCTACTTGGTGTTCAACACTCTTTTCGCACTTACGACTCAGGAAGAACAACTTCGCTGCTTCCGCAATGTTGCCGCCCGGCTCACTCCAGGTGGTGCATTCGTGATCGAGGTATTCGTTCCGAACATGAAGCGCTTCGACGAGCACCAGCGAGTTGCGGCCACACGTGTCGAGCTTGATTCCGCCGAGTTAGAGGTCAGCCGGCACAACCCGGTTAGTCAGACGAGCGATTCACTTCACGTAGTAATCAGTGAAGCCGGTACCAAGCTGTACCCAGTGAGGATCCGCTACGCGTGGCCCTCCGAACTGGATCTGATGGCGAGGCTTGCCGGCCTTCGTCTGCAGGATCGATTTGGATCGTGGCGCAAAGATCCATTCACTTCCGACAGCAGAGGCCACGTCTCCGTTTACGTCCGGGAGAAATGAATCTGTGAGCTCATCGGAAGTGCTCGACATTGCTCGGAGCGAGGCTGCCGACGAGCTCCTGGAT
>JBHELU010000083.1:0-6083 GCA_046262955.1 Actinomycetota bacterium
CCGGACCACCGCCAAGTTCGACGAGGCGGCCGGCGAGTGGGTCATCAACGGCCAGAAGGCCTGGGCCACCAACGGCGGCATCGCCGACGTCCACGTGGTGGTGGCTTCGGTCGACCGCGAGCTCGGCGCCCGCGGGCACGCCGCCTTCGTCGTCGGGCCCGGGACCGCGGGGCTCGAGCAGGGCACGAAGGTCTCCAAGCACGGCCTGCGCGCCTCGCACACCGCGGACGTGCACCTCGACGACTGTCGCATCCCGGCCAACCAGGTCCTCGGCGGCAAGGAGAAGCTCGACGAGCGCCTGGCCCGCGTGCGCGAGGGCAAGAGCTCCGGCGGCCAGGCGGCGATGCAGACCTTCGAGGCCAGCCGGCCCACGGTCGGCGCCCAGGCGCTGGGCATCGCTCGCGCGGCTTATGAGTTCGCGCTCGAATACGCCAAGGAGCGCGAGCAGTTCGGCCGCAAGATCATCGAGAACCAGGCGATCGCCTTCACGCTGGCCCGCATGAAGCTCGAGATCGACGCCGCCCGGCTGCTGGTCTGGCGCGCGTCCTGGATGGGCCGGGCCGGCAAGGACTTCAACAACGCCGAGGGCTCGATGTCGAAGCTCAAGGCGGGCGAGGTTGCGGTCTGGGCGACCGAGCGTGCGATTCAGATCCTGGGCGGCAACGGCTACACCCGCGAGTTCCCGGTCGAGAAGTGGTACCGGGACTCGAAGATCTACACGATCTTCGAGGGCACGTCCGAGATCCAGCGAATGGTGATCGCCCGAGCCCTTACTGCCTAACGGGGGCCGCTAAGCACGCTTCTTTCTGCAATGACTGTCGAAAATCGACACTCTTTGCAGAGAGAAAGGCTGCGATCTGCTTTCTTGGCGCGGTTAGTTACGGAAACCGAAACTATTTGCGACGAGAAAGCTCAGGAGAGCCCGCGCCGCGGGCTCTCCTGCCCCCGGCTCTCGGATGTAGGCGTCCCAGAGCTGTCCCTCAAAGGCGCCGCTGAGGGCCGGCTGGGAGCCGAATCCTGCCGGCGGCGGCCTGCCGGCGGGGACCACCAGCGCGTTGTAAGCGAAGCCCCCCGATGCGATCTTCTGGTCCCACGCGTCGGCCAGGTCCCGGTACCGGATCCTCAGGTCGTTGCCATCCAACCGGGGGTCATCGTAGGTCGCCAGCCGGCATCCGGAGAATTCGAAGAAGAAGAACGCAAGGCTGTCGTCGCCGTCCACTTTGACCACGTCTTCCGGCCCGAGACGAGCGGCCACTCGACGGACGAACGAGCCGGGCTCGAGATCGGAGCGCGCGTACACGAATCCCGCCGCGTGTCGATCGAGGATCTCGGTCAGCCCCGCCGATGCGTAGACGGGCGACGCTGCGCCGACGATCACCACTCCCCCGGCCACGGCCGCCAGAGCCTTTCTCCACGAAACGTGCGCGGCCCACACAGCAGCTGCTCCTACCCCGACGAGAGCACATGCGATCAAGTGGAAGGGGGGCCACGCGCGGCCCTGATGTAGCAGCGTTGCGTTTCCTGCAAGCTGCCAGCCGAAGGCCTTGCGCGCGAGCGACAACCCCATCAAGACGGAGGCTGCCAGCGCGAATGCTCCGACCAATTTCATCTGATCGCGTAAGACCACCAGAACACCGATCGCTACAAGTGGGAGCAGCAATCCCCACGACGCGAACGCGGTCGGCAACGGCCACTCCATGCCCAACTGGGGTGTGATGTTTACGAATCCGCCGTAGTGCACGAAGGACGCGATTACCGGTCCCGCCCACAACGCAAACACGAACACACCACTGCCAGCGATCGTAAACGCGGTCACGAGACGGCGGCCGTGCCGCGCGAACAGAGACGCGCAGATCGACCACAACATCGCACTCACCAACATCGGAACGCTGACCAGTCCCACAAGTCCAACCGCGACGCCGGCAACGATGCAAGAGAGACGTCTTCCGTCAACAACCGCGAAAGCGATCAACAGCGCGGCCCCCGCGAGCAACGCGAGGCCAAGCTCGCGCGGGAACGCCGGCGGGAACAGCTCGTACACCGAGTTCGGCGAGGCAACCACCAGATCGGCTCCGAATCGTGCATCGCCGGGTGAGGTGATGAACGCCGCGTGGTGCGCGACGATCCAGCCGAACCCGCCGATCAAGCCCGCGGCTGCAGCGGCCGGCCACCCTGCGAGGGCGTTCGCCAGTCGCGCCAGTGCGGCAGCTCCCAACGGGATCAAAAAGACGAGCAGATAGCCGAGCGCGTCGTGAGCGACGACGGGATCGGATCCCGGTACCAACCGCACCATCGTGGCGAGAACAGCATGGAATCCCCAGGGATATGCATTTCGACCGTAAGAAGGAGCAGGGCCGGTCGGGACCGCCTCGCCGTGCAGAAGTTGTTGCGTCCACCCGAGGTGCCAAGCGGAATCCCCTGTGCGCACGCCCGACCCGGACGCCATCGCTGGGGCGATGTAGATCGAGGTCAGAACGATCACGAAGGGGAGTACGAGTTTCCATTGGATGCCTCGCGGCCAGGCTCTTCGCTTCAAACCGATGACGAGCAAGACCGCACCCACTGCAGGGACCAGGCCCGGCACTCCAAAGACGACCCCGCCGGTGACGATGTTGAGCACCATCAATCCCACCGCGAACAGAGCGAAGCCTGCGATGGAGAGCAGAGCGCGTTCGACATTGCCAACGCGCGCGTCGGGGAAGAACCTTGCAACGACAAGATCCACCACGATCCAGCCGATCGCGGAAACCAGTACCGCTTGCAGCAGTGAGCCGGCCAGGGCGCCGGCCGTCATTCAACCGATGCCAGTATCTGGCCCGCGCTCGCCGACGCGCCCACCTCGATCGCGACTTGTTTGACCTCACCAGAGCGGGGGGCAGAGATCGTCGTCTCCATCTTCATCGCTTCTAAGACAAACATGGCATCGCCCGCCTCGACGCTCTGACCCGCGCTCACCAAAACCTTGAGGATCGTCCCTTGCATCGGAGCAACTACGTCACCGCTCGAGGCGACACCGTGGGTCGCTGCAGATGCGAACGCCGCCATCGCCGGGTTCCACAGCCTGACCGCTCGACCCCCAACCATCAGAACGTTCGCCGAGTCCGCTTCGGCCGTGTGCTCGACCAAGCGGTCGAGTACTCCACTTTCCTCGACCGTTCTCGTCGTGTGAGTTCCGTCGACGAAAGTGGGCTCCTGCAACAAGAGTTGCAATGCCGGGACCGTTGTAGAGATGCCCTCCATGCGGAACTCGTCGAGGCAGCGGAGCATGCGGACTCGGGCCTCCTCACGATCGTTGCCCCAAGTGATCAGCTTGGCAACGAGTGAGTCGTAGGCCTCGGGCACAGTGTCACCGGCTGCGTAGCCGGAATCGACCCTCACACCGAGCCCGTTCGGTTCTGCATACGCAGTCAGCTTCCCGGGAGTGGGCAGGAACCCGCGAGATGGATCTTCTGCGTTGATCCGGCACTCGATCGAATGACCGTTCCAGTGCGCCTCGATATCTGATTGGTCGAATCCCAGAGGATCTCCGGCAGCGATCTGGAGCTGACACGCAACCAAGTCCAAGCCGGTGATCTCTTCCGTGACGGTGTGCTCGACCTGGAGCCGTGCATTGACTTCGAGGAAGTAGAAGCGTCCGTCGCGGTCGACAAGCATCTCGACCGTTCCGGCGTTGACGTAACCACAAGCTTTCGAAAGCGCGACCGCGGCCTCGCCCATCTCTTGCATCCGTTCGGAGAAGAGCGGCGGAGGTGTTTCTTCGATCAACTTCTGGTGGCGTCTCTGCAACGAGCAGTCGCGCACTCCGAGCCACAAGGCCTCTTCGGGACTTGGTGCGAGAAGCTGAACCTCGAGATGCTTCGGTTCTGCGAGGTAACGCTCGACGAAGACATCGCTCGAACCGAAATAGGCCTGCGCTTCCCTGCGCGCGCTGGCGAATGCGTCTTCCAGTTCTTCGCCGGAGTGGGCCACTTTCAGGCCACGGCCCCCACCCCCACCCGACGCTTTGATCGCGACCGGGTACCCATGCTCTTCTGCGAAAGCCCGGACGACTTCGACGTCCTCGATCGCCTGGGTGATGCCCGGAACAACCGGAACTCCCGCGCCTTCTGCAACGCGGCGAGCCCCGATCTTGTCGCCTAACAGCCGCGACGCGTCGGGCGGAGGGCCGACCCACGTAAGACCTGCCTCAAGCACCGCCTCGGCGAACTCCGCGTTCTCGGCCAAGAATCCATAGCCCGGGTGTATCGCTTCCGCGCCTGTCGCCCGCGCCGCGTCGAGGATCGCTGGAACGTTCAAGTAGGTGTCTACGGGCGCGACACCCGGAAGGTGGACCGCCTCGCGAGCAACGGCGACGTGACGGGACCGAGCGTCGACATCTGAGTAAACGGCGATCGGAGCGACGCCTCGCTCGGCGCACGTGCGCGCGATCCTGACCGCGATCTCTCCTCGATTGGCGATCAGGACGCTATCGAACACTCGTGCCTCCCGTCGTGCCTGCCAGACGCGGCCCGGCCTTCAACACCTTGCTGGGGAGCTCTCCTTTGATAAAGGTCTGAGCAAGCTTCCCGGCCTCGATCAGCAGGTCGAGGTCGACCCCCGTTGCGATCCCCATGTCCTCGAGCATGTGCACCAGATCTTCCGTCGCGATGTTGCCGGTCGCACCGACGGCGTAAGGACTTCCACCCATGCCCCCGATAGACGAGTCGAAGTAATCGACTCCCAACTCGAGGGCTGTGAGCACGTTAGCCAGACCGGTTCCTCTGGTGTCGTGAAAATGCATGTTGAGCTCGAGGTCCGGCAGGGCCGAGCGGATCGCTTCGATCACCTCACGGACCCGGCGAGGTGTGGCCATCCCGGTTGTGTCCCCGAACGAGATGCAATTGATCCCTGTGTCGACTATCCAGCCGGCGACCTCCACCACGCGCTCGACCGGCACGTCGCCTTCGTAGGGCGACCCGAACGAGTTGGACAGGGTTCCCTCGACGGGGATACCGGACGTCCTGCCCACCTCGACCACCTCCTCCACGTCGGAGATCGAGTCACGCACAGGCTTGTTGACGTTTCGAAGGTTGTACTCCTCACTTGCCGCGATGAACACCTGCATCCCGTCCGCGCCGGCCTCGGCCGCGGTCTCGGCACCTCGTTTGTTAGGCACGAGGGCCGAGTAGAAGACGCCGGGACTGCGATCCATGCCCTGCCATACGTCTTTGGCGTCCGCCATCTGCGGAATGGCTATCGGCGACACGAACGACACCGCTTCTATGTATCGGAGCCCGGTCCGAGACAGCGCGTTTAGGAGCTCGACCTTTTTTTCGGTCGGCACCTCTGCCTTCTCACTCTGGATGCCGTCACGCGGCCCGACTTCTCGGATGCGCACGGATGCCGGATATCCCACGCCGGAAGCTTAGGTGAGGTGCGCCTTCACCCGTTCGATGAGCGGTGCGATGCCTTTGGTTTCGTACAGCTGCAGCGCTTCCTTCCAGTGCGGTGCGGCCTCCGAATCCTTACCGGCACGCTCGAGGGTCTCTGCCAGTCCCTCGAGCGCATGACCCCGAGAAAGGATGTCTTCGGGCTCGGACGCGATCGCGAGAGCTTCGTTGGCAAGCGTGACGGCAGCATCGGTTTCACCACGCCGCGCAAGCACGCGGGCTCTGGTCGGCCCCCACTCGACCTTCATGGCCGCGTCGTCACCGGCCGTCTGCTCCGCGCGCTCGGTTAGCTCGAACGCCTCGTCGTAACGCTGCTGGTCGTACACGGCTCGTGCCATGAGAGCTTCCGATGTCGCCAGGTATGCCTGCTCACCCATCGCGGCAAGAGCGGCGACACCGGTTCCGAACTCTTTCTCTGCTGCAGCTGGATCATCCGCGAATAACTCGACGAGGCCTGCCTCTTGTGTGACGTGCGCCAGCGGTAGTGCCTGACCTAGATCCGTGAGGATCGCGCGCGCACGTGCCATCGACGAGCGTCCTTCAGGCGCATCACCCTGCATGGCTTGAAGCCCGGCAGTGCGCGACAGGCACATCGCCTGAACGAAGCGATTGCCTCCGCTCCTTTCGATGATCTCTTCGCACAATGCGATGGCC
>JBHELU010000084.1:0-8516 GCA_046262955.1 Actinomycetota bacterium
GCTGGAACGCGTCTTCGAAGAATGGCCGGACGCGCTCGATCTGAGCGGGCGGAGCCAGCGTCCCGCAGTCCACGGCGGCCGCATGAAGGCCTTCGATCGCGCCTCGAACCGACGAAGGAGCGTTGGACGCCGCCGCCGGGAGACGATCGATCGGCGACCCCTCCGGAGCTTCGTACATCAGGTCGAGCGCACCGATGATCTTGCGCGCGGTCGCCGGCCCGACCCCCTCGACCAGCTGCAGCAACCGGAACCAGCTCAACTCGTCGCGTGGGTTCTCGAGGATCCGCAAGAATGCCAGCACGTCCTTGACGTGAGCGGCCTCGACGAAGCGGAGGCCCCCGTATTTCACGTAAGGGATGTTGCGGCGACTGAGCTCGACCTCGAGGGCCGCGCTGTGGTGAGCGGCTCGGAACAACACGGCTTGTTCGGTGAGCCGCATCCCTTCCTCGCGCCGTGCGAGCACGTCCTCGCACACCAGCTCCGATTGCTCGGCTTCGTCACGACATGTAAGTAAGCGCGGCGCGATCCCATCCTTCCGATCGCACCACATGTCTTTCGGATAACGCTTGCGAGCTTTCGAGATCACCGCATTCGAAGCATCGAGGATCTGCTGCGACGAGCGATAGTTGCGAGACAAGGTAACGATCTCGGTCCCCGGGAAGTGCTGCGGGAACTGAAGGATGTTGTCGACCGTTGCTGCGCGGAACGAATAGATCGACTGTGCGTCGTCGCCGACGACCGTGATGTTGGGGCGGCGAGCAGCCAGCGCGATCAGTATCCGAGCTTGGATGTCGTTCGTGTCCTGGTACTCGTCGACCAGCAGATACTCGAAGAGATCCTGGATCGACCCCGCTGCGGACGACGACATGAGGGCCAGCCAGAAGATCAAGAGGTCGTCGAAGTCGAGGACATGACGAGCTCGCTTGCGCGCGTTGTAGCCCGTGAAGACGTCGGCTATCCCGTCGATGTCGTCCTTGCACCACGGGTAGTGGGCGTTCAACACTTCTTCGAGGCGTGTCTGCGAATTGACCACCCGCGAGTAGATCGAGACGAGCGTCTCCTTGCGCGGGAACCGGTTCTTCGATCTGTCGAGCTCGAGCTCGCTACGGACGAGGTTCATCAGATCGGCCGAGTCGGATTCGTCCATCACCGTGAAGCTCGGAGGCAACCCAACCGCCTTGCCGTGCATCCGCAGCAGACGGTTGGCTACGGAATGGAAAGTTCCGCCCCATACCCGGGTGGCTCCCTTGTGGCCCCCGATCTTTCCGGCCCGGCCCAGCAGCTCGCGGGCCGCCCGCCGGGTGAAGGTCAGGAGCATGATCCGCTCGGACGGAACGCCTCTGTCGAGTAGGCACGCCACCCGGCACGCCAGAGTTTTGGTCTTGCCGCTACCGGCCCCCGCGACGATCAGCAGCGGGCCGGGCCCCCACGCTGCTGCCTTGCGCTGCTGGTCGTTCAGATCTTTGAGCCAGATAGGCGTGTCGAACATGCGTTCGCATGCTACCCTGTGCGACCCGCAAGAAGCGGGAATCCACAGCCACTTGGAAGCGTTTCTAGGGTAGCGATGAGAAAACTGTCAGAGCCAGAGGCTCACCGAGCCAGAGCCGCCATCATCAACGGCGAGTACCCCGAGGGGATGCAGGCCCGCTGCGCGTGGTGCGCAGACATCCGGCCTATCTCCGAGGGAACTTTCGTGGATGCCGCCCGACCGGGCGTGGGCGCAGCACGCGTGTTCCGGTGCGAGACGTGCGAACAGGATCAGGAGTCGAGCGCGGCCTAGAGGGCCGATCCGTACCGTCGATCTAGTTTCTTCACGTAATCGGGAACCGGCGCTTCTACACCCGCGTCGGGGTCCGGGTCGCCCACGGACAGGGTCAACGGCACCACGCCGGCCCAAACGTCTCGTCCGTAATCCTTCTCATCGTCCAGCGGTGGACCCGTGCGCACTTTGGCGCTTGCGTGGTCCAAGCCGACGGCGAGGATCAACGTCTTCGCGGTCTCAGCCGGCGCTGGCACACGCGCGTCGCCCCAGCGCTGCGGGACCAGGTGCTCGACGACGCACTCGAGGGCTGCAGCCTTCTCGGCCGGATCCGTCACTTCTCGAGCGGTCCCGGAGACAACGACCGATCTGTAGTTCATCGAGTGATGGAGTACCGATCTAGCCAAGACCAACCCGTCGACCAAAGTCACTGCGATCGACAGCGGCATCCCTGCCTTCAGGCTCCGGAGCATCCTGCTCCCCCGCGACCCATGCAGATAAAGGCTGTGCTCGGACCGCGCGTAAAGCATCGGGATCACGTACGGCAATCCATCGGAAACGAAACCAACGTGACATAGGAAACCGGCGTCGAGGATCGCTGCGATCGTGTCGAAGTCGTACGCACCGCGTTCGGGGTGCTGGTCGACTTCGGTTACGGGCGTTGTCTGCTCGGTCATGTGCCTATCGTCTCAGACCGAGCGAGGATCTCCTTTCACCGCGGGAGCTGCACCCGCGGGAACTTTGTCGTTCAAGGCGTCGATTAAGATTCTTAACCTGCCGACGTGCTGGCGATCGAAACTCAAAGCGATCCGAGGCAGATCGGGCACGTCGTGATCCCGAACCTCTGCTTTCGATGTTGGAGTCGAGACGATCGGGCCGTCGAGGATGTCGTTGAACTCCTCGGACAACTCCTCCAGGACGTCCTTGTCGGGCATCGTCGTTAGTCGTAGCACGAGCTTTCTGCCGATCAATCGTTGCGAGTGATACACGCGATAGAAGCGCGAGATCTCATCGACGGCTTCCGAAGGATCTTCAACGCAGTGGAACAGACACAAATCGTCGGGGCTGACGAAGCCGCGCCCTAGAAGCTCGCCTTTGACGTAGCGCTCCCAACCCGACCAGTAATCACCACCCGGACGATCGAGCAGCACGATCGGCGAGATGTCGCTCTTGCCGGTTTGCACGAGCGTCAACAGCTCGAACGCTTCGTCCATCGTGCCGAAGCCCCCGGGCAGGAGGACGAACGCATCCGCTTCCTTCATGAAGGTCACTTTGCGCGTGAAGAAGTATTTGAAGTTGATCAGCTTCGAGTTGTTCGCGATGACCGGGTTGGGCTTGGCCTCGAACGGCAAGCGGATGTTGGCGCCGAACGACTTATCTCCGCCGGCCCCCTCGTGTCCTGCCTCCATGATCCCGGGGCCCGCGCCGGTGATCACCATCCATCCGAGCTCCGCGATCTGACGCGCGAACTCCTTTGCCGCGGTGTACTCGGGATCCAACGACGTGGTTCTGGCCGAGCCGAAGATCGATACCTTCCGGATCCCTTTGTAGGGAGCGAACACCCGGAACGCGTGCCGCATCTCTTTGATCGCGGAGTTGACGATCTTGCGATCGAGGCGGCTGACCTGCTCCCCCGCGAGTTTCAGCGCGGTGGTCATGATCTCGCGGGCGATATCTAGATCGGGGCCCTCGAGCTCGGGAGCGAACTTCTTGAGCAGGGGCTCGATCGCAGCTGCTATCTCATCGTTTCGCATCTATTTCACCCATCCTTACACTCGGTGGCATGCCCGCGGTCTTCGAAGCGCAGCAGATAACAAAGGATTTCGGTTCAACACGCGCGCTCGAAGACGTCGGTTTCGACGTCGATTCGGGGGAGCTGGTCGGCCTTCTTGGCCCCAACGGAGCCGGCAAGTCGACGCTCGTGAAGATCGGTTGTGGATTGATCCGCGCGTCCTCGGGCCGAGCGACGGTTGCCGGTCACCCAGCGGGAACCACTGCGGCCCGCAGATCGATCGGTTATCTAGCCGAGCTGTTCCGTTTCCCTGGTTGGCTCACCGCGGATGAAGTTCTCGAGCTTCATCAGAAGCTTGCCGGCTCCGAAGGCGCCAGTGCAGAACGAGCCGAGCTGCTCGAGCTCGTCGGCTTGAGCGCGGTGCCAACCCGCCGTGTAGCCGCGATGTCCAAAGGGATGCAACAGCGACTGGGGCTGGCGCAAGCTCTGATCGGCGATCCACGCTTGCTATTGCTCGACGAGCCGACAAGCGCACTTGATCCGGCAGGACGACGGGCGGTCCGCTCGATCTTGGAGAAGCTGCGCGAGCGCGGGCTGGCGGTCTTGCTGAACTCGCACCTATTGAGCGAGATCGAGCTCGTGTGCGACCGCGTGGTGATCCTTCAGCACGGTCGTGTGGTAGCGCACGGCGCTCCCGACGATCTGCTCGTGCCTCGAGGCGTCGAGATCGAAACTCGTGCAGGGACACGAACATGGCCAGACGCCCGGCGCGATGACGTGCCCCGCCTGGTCGCAGAGCTCGTAGGCAAAGGAGAGGAAGTCTTCGCGGTGCGCGTTCTCAGGCCCTCGCTCGAAGAGTTCTATCTCGAGGCCGTCGAAGGTGAAGTCGGATGATCTCGACGATCTGGGCGCTGGCTCGCGACACATTTGTCGAAGCCTCCCGCCGGAAGATCTTCTTGATCGTTCCGATCGTCACGTTCGCGTTCCTGGTTCTTTACACGCTCGGCGTGATCTTTGCCTTCCACTTCACCAGAGGAACCATCTCGCAGGAGAACGGAACATTCGTAGATGCAGATTCATTCGCCGGCGCAACGCTCGTGGGCCTGTCGATGTTCGCGACGTTGTTTCTGGGAACGGTGCTCGGCGTCTTCTTGACGTTCAGCGCAGTGCGCGGCGATGCGGAGCAAGGGACGTTGCAGGCCGTGGTGGTGCGACCCATCGGGCGCGCGGCGGTCGTGCTCGGCAGATTGGTCGGTGCCTCGATCGTGGCCGGCGGCTACGTCGTTTTCCTGTACGGAGTTTCGGTCGTCATCACGGGAGCGATCGGCGGGTGGTGGCCGTCGAACCCGGTCGGTCCGGCAGTCGCGCTGATAGCCTCCGTGATAATCACGATCACTCTTTCGTTGCTCGGCTCCGTGTTCATGACGACGATCGCCAATGGTGTCGCGGTGTTGATGATGTACGGCGCCGGACTGCTGGCCGGTTTGCTCGGCCAGATCGGCTACGGCCTCAATTCGCATTCATTGCAAACGGTCGGAAAGATCGCGACGTGGGTGCTGCCGTTCGAAGCCGCGTACCAGGCAGGGCTGAACGCGCTCACCAGCAGCACGTCGGGCTTGACTCGAGTGATCGTGAGACTCGGCCCTTTGGGAGGAGCCGAAGCGGGCGGTTACAAGCTGGTGCTGTGGGTGATCGGTTACGTGATGCTCACCTGCGCGGCCACGTTGTGGGCATTCGAACGAAAGGATCTTTGAAGCGCCAACCAAACAGCCTTTAAGCCGGTGGGTCGAACCCGCCCAGCTCGAGCGATCGCTTGTAGCGATATGCGGATCCCACCATGTCGCGGATCAACTCCTGCGAGCACCCCTTAATCAGGTACGCGTAAACGCCTTCTTTCGATGCTTCCTTCTCGAGCGATGGATCGTCATACGCGGTGAGGATCAGAACCTGCGTCAAGGGCTTCGATTCTTTGATCGCGCGAGCGGCTTCGAGTCCGCCCATCCCCGGCATGCGGAGATCGAGCACGGCGACGTCGGGCTCGGCCGATTTGGCCAGCTGGGCAGCCTGGACACCATCGGATGCTTGACCGACGATCTCTGCGGAACCCTCGAGAACCATGGACATGAACATCAGCGCATCGGACTCATCGTCGGCGATGAGGACACGTGGGGGCCTATCGGGGGCAGCCATTACATTGAACGCTTCGGCATCACGTAGAACTTCCTTTATCCGAGCCCGGCGTGCAAGCAAGCATCAGGCGGAAGCACGCCCCCGAGTCCGACTGTTCGTACTCGATCGTGCCGCCGAACGCCTCGACCAGGCGACGGGTGATCGCGAGGCCCAAGCCCGAGCTCGTCGACGATTTTCCGGCCACGAATGGCTCGAATAGCTGATCGACCATAGCCTCATCGACCCCCGGTCCGTCGTCCAGCACCTTTATCTGTACCCGGTCAGATCCGTTTGGCTGCGCCGAAACAGAGATTTTTTCGCCACCATGCCGGAACGAATTTGTGAACAGGTTGACGAACACCTGCTCGAGACGGCGTTGATCGGCCAACACCGTCGTGCCTGGGGGGATCGATACCTCGCTCGTGGCCGTCTCAGCAGGGATGCTCGAGTCGAGCGCGGCCACCACCGCATGGCTCAGGTTGACCTCGGTGAGCTCGACGACGAACGTCCCGCGAGACAGCCGCGACAGGTCCAACAGATCGTTGATCAATACGAGAGCGCGGCGCCCCTGGCGATCGAGAGCCGAAAGCGTCCGGTCGATCTCTTCTTGAGGCAACTCGCGAGCCCGACCCGAGAGCATCTCGGTTAAGCCGGCGATGATCGTGAGAGGCGTGCGCAGTTCGTGAGCGACATGAGCCACGAACTCCGACCGGTCGAGGTCGTTCTGCAATTGTTCGAGCCGTTTGCTCTCGCCGATGTCACGGGACGTCACGGATGCGCCGATGATCGCTCCGGTCGAGTCGTAGACGGGGGACGCGCTGACTGCGATCTCGACGATCTTGCCCGACTTTGTGATGCGGTGCGTCTCCCGGTGATCGACCCGCTCACCTCGGAGGACCGTGTTGAGGATGTCGAAGTCTTCGCCCGCTTTATCGGGCGGAACGATGATCGCTATCGGTTGGCCGATCATCTCTTCGGCGGTGTAGCCGTAAAGCCGTTCGCTGGCCGGGTTCCAAACCGTGACCCGCGCGTCCAAGTCTTTTGCCAGGATGGCTTGGTCCGACGATGCGACGATTGCCGACAGCATGGCCGCCGTGACTGCAGGGTCGGACCATTCCGGGTTCGGTGGCTCGGTCACGCGCGCTCCAGATCGATGGGTACCCCGCGCCGTGCTCGGACTTGTCCGGCGCAGGTGTCTTTTACCAGGCATTCGTTGCAGGGAAACCTCCATGCCCCAAGAACCCTGGCTGCATGCCCTTTTGTACCTTTCCTACAAAAGTCACGCCCGCGAGGGATCGGGGGCCGAGGTGAAATTAGTCGCTGACCCTCCGTCGCTTAGTCTGCTTTCGTGAGCCTTGCCGACTCATCTTCCCTGAAGAACAAGACGGTCCTGGTCGTCGACGACGACCCGGATATCCGGTACATGCTGCGTCTCAAGCTCGAAGTGGCGGGCTACGAGGTCATCTCTGAAGCGAGCAACGGCGCCGAGGCCGCATGGGAGGCCGAGAACCACCATCCCGATTTCGTGATCTTGGACTACGCGATGCCCGTTATGCGCGGTGACCAAGCGGCGACTTTGATCAGAGGCGTATCTCCCGAATCGCGGATCATCGCGTTCTCTGCGTATATATCTGGGGGGCCCGCAGATTGGGCCGACGTGACGCTGCCGAAAGAGGACATCGGCCGGCTGATTCCCATCCTCGAAGAGCTGAGCTGAGCTCCTTCGGCGGCCATGCCCCCTTCGATCGATCCGACTAACAGTCTCTCGTCTGTAGACGACGTCAAGACTCTGCTTGCCGGCAGTTCCTATCTGGCGAGTGAGGAGACCGCGACCGTCGTGTTTCTTGCCGCTCGCATGCACAAACCGTTGCTGGTCGAGGGTCCTGCAGGTGTCGGAAAGACCGAGCTCGCCAAGGCCGTTGCGCGCGGGCTCGCCATCGATCTCGTGCGGTTGCAGTGCTACGAGGGCGTAGACGAGTCGAAGGCGCTCTACGAGTGGAACTACAAGAAACAGCTCTTGCGGATCCAGGCCGGCGGCGAAGAGAGCTGGTCCGAGATGTCGGACGACATCTTTTCGACGGAGTTCCTTCTGGAGCGTCCGATCCTCAAAGCGATCCGGTCGGAAAGCGATGTCGTGCTGCTGATCGACGAGATCGACAAGCTCGACTTCGAAGCCGAAGCGTTGCTGTTGGAGGTCCTGTCCGACTGGCAGGTCACCATCCCGGAGATGGGAACGCTCAAGGCAACGCACGTTCCCTTCGTCGTATTGACGTCGAACAACGAGCGCGAGCTCTCAGAGGCTCTGAAGCGCAGGTGCCTCTATCTGTACCTGGACTACCCGTCGACAGAGCGCGAGAAGGCCATCGTCCTGGCCCGGATCCCCGAGGTCGACGAGATGCTCGTCGACCAAGTCGTGAAGATCGTGCGCAGCATCCGGGAGCTCGAGCTCAAGAAGTCGCCTTCGATCGCGGAGACGCTCGACTGGGTGAGCACGCTCCTTCATTTCTCGGTCACGACCCTGGACGAGGCGACACTTGCAAAGACCTTGCCCGTTCTCTTGAAGTACCGATCCGACATCGATAAGGCAACCGAGCATCTGAAGCTTCCGACCCCAGGCACGTAGTGCCGAGGCACTAGATGCTGGACCGGATGCTCGAGTTCACCGGCGCGTTGCGCGACGCCGGCGTTCCAGTGTCGGTTGGCGAGGACCTCGATGCCCTGAACGCTCTCTCTTACGTATCTCTTGCCGACAAGCGCGCCGTCCGTTCCGCGCTCGCCGCAACCATGGTGAAGACCGACGCACACCGAGATGCGTTCGACCTGTTGTTCGAGCTCTACTTCGGAACGGGCCGTGGC
>JBHELU010000085.1:0-3022 GCA_046262955.1 Actinomycetota bacterium
GTCTGAGATAGCCCGCTACCGCGCCGGCGGATAACGGTTCCCTCGAAGACCTGGATACGTTCGCGCTCACCTTCGACGACGCGCACGTGTACGCGCACGGTGTCTCCGGCGCGGAATTCCGGAACATCGTTGTTCAGATACTCGCGTTCGACCACATCGGTGGGGTTCATCTGTCGCTCCTTTAGTGGTTCGTAGCCCGGACGGGATTCGAACCCGTGATCTCCGCCTTGAGAGGGCGGCGTCCTTGGCCAACTAGACTACCGGGCCGCTGAGGATCGCAGAAGGTTACCGTACGGCCCTTCGCTGGGGTACCTGGACTCGAACCAGGACTAACGGAACCAGAATCCGCCGGGCTGCCAATTACCCCATACCCCAATGCACACGACGACGCTTCACACTAAGCCGTGGCTGCAGCTTTCTCGATCCTCTGAAGCGCCTTTTCGCGTCCGAGTATCTCCAGGGACTCGAAGAGCGGCGGCGACACGAGCGTTCCTGTCACGGCAGCTCGGACCGGTTGGAAAGCCTGCTTGGGCTTGAGCTCCCGTTCCTCAGCTAAAGCACGCAAGGCAGATTCGATATCGGATGCGGTCCAAGTGGTGAGCCCATCGAGCGCCTGAGCCACGGCCGTCAGGTATTCCGCGTTGCCGGAGATCGCCTTGCTCGCCTTTGAGTCGGGCTCGACCTCTTCGAACAAGAACCGGACCATCGGAGGGCCTTCTGTGACGCGCTTCATCCGTTCGTTCAACAGCGGCGCGACTTCCTCGAGGACCTCCCGGCCCCCGACTCCCACATCGATCCCGGCTTCGGTACACGCGGCCTCGAGGGCCGCGGCCAGCTCGGCCGGCGTCATCTCTTTGATGTAGTGCTGATTCAGCCACTCGAGCTTGGCTACATCGAAAGCTGCGGGATTGCGGCCCACCCGTTCTAGCGAGAACTTTTCGATCAGCTCGTCGACCGAGAAGATGTTGGTGCGGTCGTCGTAGCTCCACCCGAGCAGGGCCAGGTAATTGACAACGGCTTCGGGAAGGAACCCACCCTCCCGGTAGGCCGACACCGCCACGTCACCCCATCGCTTCGACAGCGGACGGCCGCGCTCGTCCACAAGCAGTGGAAGGTGCGCGAAAACCGGGACGTCCGCGATCGCCAGCGCTTCCCGGATCAACAGCTGCCGCGGAGTGGCGGAGATCAGATCTTCGCCGCGGATGATGTGGGTAATCCCCATCAATGCGTCGTCCAGAGCGGCCGCGAGTATGTAAGTCGGCGAACCATCGGACCTCAGCAGGATGAAGTCCTGGATCTGCTCGGACTTCGTCTCGATAACCCCGCGCACGATGTCGTCGAACGCGATCGTTCGGTCGTCGGGGACGGCGAATCGCAATGCCCACGTCCGGCCCTCTGATTCGAAAGCCGCGCGCTCTTCGTCGGTTAGGTAACGGCACCTTCGGTCGTATCCTGGGGGCTTGCCGGCGGCCAGAGCGGCCTTGCGGCGCTCCGCGAGCTCTTCCGGCGTGCAGTAGCACCGGTAGGCATGGCCGCCGTCCGCCAGCTGGGTTGCCGCTGCCGCGTATCGATCGTCCCGTTCGCTTTGCCGGTAAGGACCGAATTCCCCACCAACTTCCGGGCCTTCATCCCAATCGAGACCGAGCCATCTGAGGTCCTCGAGCACCGCGCGGTATGCATCGTCGGTCGCGCGCTTTTTGTCGGTGTCTTCCACGCGCAGCACGAAGGTCCCGCCGTTGTGGCGCGCGAACAACCAGTTGTAGAGAGCAGTGCGCGCGTTACCGACGTGTATCGAGCCGCTGGGGGCCGGCGCTATGCGCGTTCGTACGGACAAGAGTTAATCGACGAACCGAAGCCAGTCGTAATACTTCTCGTCCTCACCTTTGACGATCGCGAAGTACTTCTGCTGGAGAGTTTGTGTGATCGGACCTGGGTCTCCGATAACGCGGCCGTCGATCTCGCGCACCGGTGTTACCTCCGCCGCGGTTCCGCTGCAGAAGACTTCCTCTGCCGTATAGAGGTCGGAGCGCGATATGGCTCGCTCGAATATCGGCATGCCGAGGTCGGCTGCGATCTTCAACACCGTGTCGCGGGTGATGCCGGGCAAAGGCCCCGCTATCAGCGGCGGAGTCAGGATCTCGCCGTTCTTGACGATGAAGATGTTCTCGCCGGTGGCTTCGGAGACGAATCCTTCCGGATTCAGCATGATCGCTTCGTCGAATCCCTTGTGGATCGCCTCTTGCTTGGCCATCGACGAGTTCACGTAAGCCCCTGTCACCTTCGCGTGTGGCGGGATGATGTTCGGATCGTGGCGGCGCCACGAAGAGATCGTCATCCGCACGCCCTTGGCGAGGGCCTCTTCACCCAGGTAGGTCCCCCACGCCCACACGGCAACCGCGACGTCGACGGGATTGGCTTCTGGATTGACGCCCATCTCGCCGCCGAACCCGCGGTATGCGATCGGCCGTACGTAACAACTCTTGAGGTCGTTGATCTTGACGAGGTCGACCGCAGCGGCTTCGATCTCGTCGATCGAGTAAGGGATCTCCATCATGAAGATCTTTCCGGAGCGCACCATCCGCGCTAGGTGATCGCGCAATCGGAAGATGGCCGGGCCGCGTCGCGTTTCGTAGCAACGGATGCCCTCGAAGACTCCAGTGCCGTAGTGCAGCGCGTGCGTAAGGACGTGAACGTTCGCTTGATCCCAGTTGACCAGTTCCCCGTTCATCCAGACCTTGTCGACTGGTTGGATGGGCATCCGCTTCCCCCTTGAAGATGTGCCGGAGCGTTACATTACTGCCCTTGCTCGTCGCCCCCCAAGACGATCAATCGCGCGTCGCGAAGTTTCGCGGTCGACGTGATCCGATCGAGGATGTCTTGTGAGACCGGCGAATCCACGGCAAGCCCCATCAGTGCCTCGCCGCCCTGGATCTGTCGTCCGACCTGCATGTTGGCGATGTTTATGCCGGCCTCTCCTAGCAAGGTGCCGACGACTCCGACGACACCCGGACGGTCCTCGTAT
>JBHELU010000086.1:0-3270 GCA_046262955.1 Actinomycetota bacterium
ATCCTGACGTTCCGCGAGGCACGCGCTTCTTGCAGCTGGGCGAGAGCGTTCGACAGGGGATTTGGTGTCTCCGGGATGAAGTATCCGAGCAGATGCATCGTGGGCCGCCCAGACGGCCGCCAGCCGCGCTCGGCGAAACCCGAAACGTCGCAGGAGATCTCGACCCCGCGCACGACTTCCACACCGCCGGCTTCTCCGGCGGCGACGGCTTCGGCACAGCCAGAATCATTGTCGTGGTCCGTTACTGCAATCGCGTCGAGACCGGCGGCTGCAGCTTTCTCAACGAGCTCGGTTGGTGAATCGCCACCGTCCGAGACGGTGGTGTGACAGTGAAGGTCGATCACCCCTCGATAAATTTGAGCTCTATGAGCTTGTCGATCACTTTCTGTGCGGACTGCTCGACTGTTTCCTCATCGGTCTTGCAGACGACCTCGGCCCCCGCAGGTGCCTCGTATGGGTCGTCGATCCCCGTGAAGCCTTTGATCTCTCCCGCGCGCGCCTTTGCGTAGAGCCCCTTCACGTCCCGCTGCTCGCAAACCTCGAGCGGAGCGTCCGCGTACACCTCGACGAAGTCCTTGATCATCGCTCGAGCCTCTTCACGGATCGCTTGGTAGGGCGAGATCGCGGCGGTGATCACGAACGTGCCGTTCCGTTGCAAAAGGTGCGCCACGAACGCGATGCGCCGGATGTTGGTGTCGCGATCCTCTTTGGAAAAGCCGAGACCTTTTGACAGGTTCTCGCGCACGACGTCACCGTCGAGGATCTCGATTGGTACGCCGGCCTCGAGCAGCTTGTCTTCGACCAGGTGGGCGATCGTCGTCTTGCCCGATCCCGAAAGACCGGTGAACCAGATGACGCAACCACGCTCACGATTTGCCTGCTTCACGAAAACCTCCTATTTCTTTAGAGCGGATGTGCCCAACGCGCCTTCTGCAGGGTCGAGCCCGAATAGATCCAGGATCGTCGAGTGCACGTCCCAGAGATGCAGGCCCTCTTTCTGACCATTTGTCTGACCCGGCGCGTTGTTCATGATGAAGATCCCGTACTCCGCGTGATTGGCCTCGTCGGGACCGGTGTCGTTCTCGAACGTGTAGATCGAGCCATGGCCGAGTGATCCGACCGAGCGCCACCGCAGCTCGCCGAAGATCACGATGAGGTCTGGTGCGACACCTTTCTGGTTCTTGTAGATCTGCTCGGGCTTATGGGCTTTGTTGCCCAACGGATTGCCCTCGTGGTCGACCATCGCTTCGATCTTGGCAACCAGCTCGTCGCGCACTTTCTCGTAATCGGCTGCGGGGATGGTGCCGTTCGGCTCGCGGCCTTCGACGTTCAAGAACAGCCTGCCGTAGTAGCCGCCGTCACCCCATGCCTTGGTCTTCGACCAGTCGATGTTCATCTTGCCGATCGGAGTTATCTCGTCTGGCAACGGCTCTTCGAACTCCAGGTAGCCCTCGTTGTGGAGCCACTCGTTGAAGCACACACCGCCGACCATCGCTTTGGCGCCGTGGTCCGAAACCACCAGCACGGTGGTGTCCTCGTCCGCGTACTTGGACAGAAGGTCGCCGATCTTTCCGTCGAGATACCTGTAGTACTCGCGCAGCGATTCGCGATAAGGGTTGTCGGGAACGAAGCGGGGATGGTCGGGATCGATGAACGACCAGATCCCGTGGTTCAGTCGGTCCGGCCCCATCTCGACCATCGCGAAGAAGTCCCACGGTTTCTTGGACAGAAGGTAATCGGCCGTTTTGAACCGCTGCTCGGTCATCTTGTAGGCCTCGTCCAAGATGTACTGTGTGTTGTCGGTCCGGAAGTTACGGATGTCGAAGACGTAATCACCCACATTGTCCTCGAGCTCCTTCTTGAGCTCTTTCGGATACGTGTAGTCCGCCTCGTTGCTGGGCGTGAGGAAGCAGCCGATCTGGACGCCCTTCAACGGTTTCGGTGGATAAGAAGGTGGAACCGACATGACGATGCAGTCTTTGCCGGCCTCCGACAAGATGTCCCACACCGTCGGCTCTTTGATCGCCCACGACGTCGCGAACGCGAGGCCGTCGTAGGTGTGGTCCTTGCGGTTTCGGAACCCATAGATCCCCAACGTCCCGGGATCCTTTGACGTCATCATGCACATCCATGCTGGGACCGTGATCGGGGGCAGGGTCGACTGCAGCGGCCCCCACACACCGTTCTCTCTCAGCTTTGTGAGGTTGGGGATCTCGTCTGCGTACTCCTCGAACACGTGCCGGGGCGGCGCGCAGTCGAGGCCGATCATCATGACCTTGCGACCAGCGTGTCGTTGCGGCTGCGGTTCCGATGCCTGGTCCTTCTTCTTCGAGAACAGAGCCATCGTTACTCCTTACGCCTTAGCCCGAGCGTCTTCGATCAAGATGCGCGCCACCTCGGGACGAGAGAACTCGGGAGGCGGCTCGACACCCTCCTGCAGCATCTGACGCACTTGGGTGCCGGAAAGATGCACGTGCTCCTCGCCCCCATGCGGGCACGTCTTGGCCGACGCCATCGAGCCGCACTTCTTGCAGAAGAAAGAGTGCTCGAACTTGAGCGGCCAGATGCCGAGGTCACCGGCGTCGAACTCATCGAACAGCTGCTGAGCGTCGTAGGTGCCGTAGTAATCGCCGACACCTGCGTGATCGCGTCCCACGATGAAGTGCGTCATCCCGTAGTTCTTGCGTAGAAGCGCGTGCCAGATCGCCTCCCGGGGGCCGGCGTAACGCATCGCTGCAGGGAAGACGGAGAGGATCACGCGATCGTTCGGGTAATAGTTCTCCATCAATACCTCGTAGCACTTCATGCGCGTCTCGGCCGGGATGTCGTCGCCCTTCGTCCCGCCCACCAGCGGGTGGATGACCAATCCATCGACGATCTCGAGAGCGCACTTCGTCAGATACTCGTGAGCCCGATGGATCGGGTTGCGGGTTTGGAACGCAACGACGGTGCGCCATCCGCGCTCGGCGATCTTCTCGCGCACCTGGATCGGCGTGTTGCGATAGGTAGCGAACTCTTGAGCGAACGGGTTGGTTAGAACCGTTACGTCGCCGCCGACGTAGTGAGGAGCCTGCGAGTAGAGGTATGCAACGCCGGGGTGATTCTCATCGGTCGTGCGGTAAGTGAGCTCGGCCTCGTGCTTCACGTCGTAGTCGAAAACGTCTTCGACATTGATGATCGCGACCGGCTTGCCCTCGTGCGTTATCGCAGCCCGCTCGGATCCCTTGACCGCGGCGACCTCGTCGTCCGTGGCCGACAGGGTTATAGGAA
>JBHELU010000087.1:0-8927 GCA_046262955.1 Actinomycetota bacterium
GCTGTACGGCGAAGGGCCTCGCAGCCTGAGCTGCTGGAGCTCCGACGGCCAAGATCCCTGCAACAAGAGCTACACCGAGCAGGGCACTGAATGGTTTCTTATGCAACTTTCACCTTCTTTCTCTGTACCGATGGATTACTAAGGACTTCAACTGCGATGTTGCTTAGTGAATCCTTCCTCCCTGCCCCCTTCCCTCCACTTGCTGGTAGGCACTCGATCTGAAGGGTCGTTTCGGGTAAGACACCTTCCTCCGTTGAAACGAGGTTGTCTCCGAAAAGTTGCCCTCTCCGCACAAGCTGCAGAAAAAACTGCGCCGAGAGACACGCCTCCTCCCAAGAGAATCATGTCTGCTACGCCGCCGGTGGGATTGTTTCTCGTTAAGGCAGTCTAAGTCAAGGTTCCAACAAATCTGGAATTTGTTTCCTTAGTGAAAATGGGATTAGTTTCCTAATGAAGTTCCATTACCGTACGAACGACTCGATTGCTCGCCCACGCGGCTTCGACGGTCACGCGGTAGGTGCCGCTGGTCGGCATGGCCGATTCGCCGCCCGGTCGCGAGACGAGATGGAAAGTGCCTGCATACTCGTAGGACCATCCGCCCCAAGATGTAAGTGACCGATCGGCAAGGGCGCCCGTTCCTTCGTAGAAGTAACCACCGTCCGGGGTGTACAAACGGAACGCGATCGAGTGGCTCGTCCCGGAATCCGAACGCTGATGGATCCACAACCCGTAAAGCGGCGCTCCATCCCGTGATGCGCTGCCGGTGAGTACCTGATCCAAGTACTCGATGCCGTTGGTGGTGATCCCGACGGCATTTGATTGGACGTTCGTTGGTTGCGCACACGCACACGCAGCTGCCTTGGCGGACGCGCCCGGGTCGAACCAGAACGTGAACCCGGTCGGTTCCGGCTCCGGCGTCGCGCTAGGGCTTTCCGACGGCGTTGGCTCCGCAGGTGGCCGGCTATCGCCGGGGTCGCCCGTTTGAGAGTCGTCAGATTCGTCAGAGGTGCCGGGGTCAGCTGGCGGCGCGAGCGGCGTCTCCGTCGCAGCGGGTGAAGGCTCAGTTGTTGGCGGAGCCGTCGGACGCGGGAGGGGTTCAGCGACCCCAGTGCCATGGTGCTTGTGGTGCCGGTGGATCCTTGCAGCCGATGAGGCGGCGACGTGCATTGACCCCACGGTCGGCGCACTGATCGCGGGACGGCTCGCTCCGGCGTCATGCGCAGACACGGCCCCGGCTGCAGCGACCCCGCCGATCAGAACTGCGGTCACGACGCCCGCGGCCCTCTCCGTCACGTATTGGCCGCACTGCTGGAACGCAGCACTGCAGGAGGTCGCTACCTGCGCCAGGGATCCCGCCGTCCCCGACAGGCCCTGGCCGTGCTCGAAGGAATCCGTGTGCCTACCGATGAATCGGAAGGGCAGAAGGGCGGCGACCGATGACGTCCACGACCGCTTGAACCCTCTGCGCGCGCGGTGGATCAGCGCCTTGACCTGGCATTCGGTGACACCCATGACCGCCGCGACCTCGCTGTAGGAAAGGCCCTCGAAATCGCGCAACACGATCGCGGCGCGATGTGCAGGTGGAAGCGATTCGAGCACTTTGCGAACCCGGCGACTCTCGAAGTTGCGGATCACCACCTCTTCGGGCTCTGCCATTTTTTCCTGCGGCACAGCCTCGATCTTTATGAAGTCCTCGAGCGGCATCGCCTGTGACGGCTTGCGCTGTCGCGCGCGCAGCTGGTCAAGGCAGACGTTGGTGGCGATGCGAGTTATCCACGGCCCGAGCTGATAGCGGCCGTTGAATCTGGCTAGCCCCTGGTACACACGAAGGAAGGTCTCCTGCGATGCCTCTTTCGCGTCCTCGGGTTGGTTGAGCATGCGACGACAAACGCTTAGCACTCGCGCTGAATATCGGTCGTAGATCGCTTGGTAAGCGCCTTTGTCACCGACCTGGAACGAGAGTGTGAGTTGCTTGTCCTCGGACGTGCCGACCGGGAGGGATGGGACCTCTAAGTGTTCGTCGATCGCTTCAACGCTCAGGGCGAGATCCTTTCAGCGGTATGGCTCCGTCCAGTGTGAGGGAATGACCGGCCCGTGCGAATAGCCCAAAAGGACCAAAAAAGCGAACATTTTGGACATCGCGAACGGCCTGACGCACCTCTCCAACAGTTAACGAATTCGGACGGGATTAGTTATGGGTGGTCGAGCGATCCGATGCTAGCGGGTCCGAAGTCGACCTCTCGACACGGAGAGAAGCTCTTTGCTCGGTTCGCTCATCACGCGATAGCGCGGTCGACACTAGGAAGGTCATGAACAGACTGCCTGCGACCAAGCCGATACCGAGCAGGATCTGCACCCAGGTGGGAGGTTCCAGCGCGAGCGAGACAAGCACGACCAGGATCAGCATCCCAACCAGCGACAGGACACCAACGGCGATGCTTATCGCCCAGCGGGTCTCCGCTCTCATCTTGGCCGGCCCATCGTCACTCACTACGCCTATTCAACGCTCAAAGATTCCGATAGGTTCCTTCGCCCTATCATTTCTGCCTCATGCAATCCGAGGAAAAGGTCCGGGTAGTCCTGATCGATGACCACGACCTGCTGCGCCGTGGCATAAAGACGATGCTCGATACCGAGAACGACATTGAGGTCGTGGGCGAGGGGTCGGACGGCAAAGAGGCCTTGGCGCTAGTCGAGGAACACCTTCCTGATGTCGTCATCGTCGACGTGATCATGCCCGTGAAGGACGGCATCGAAGCAACGAAGGAGATCAAGGACTCCTTTCCCAACATCGGCGTTGTGGTCCTGTCGGGTCACGACGAGCAGCGATTCGTGTTCGATGCCGTCAAGGCGGGCGCGTCGGGATACTTGCTGAAAACGGCCGAGCTCGATGAGGTGCTGGCAACGGTCCGCTCGGTAGCGCGAGGCGAAGCGCGGATCGACCGGGAGCTGGCGATGCAGGTGCTGACGGAGTTCGAGGCCTATCGCAAGGCCGAAGTCGCGACCGTCTTCCAATCCCTTACGCCCCGAGAGACCGAGATCCTCGACCTGATGAGTGACGGCCTGCCGAACAAGACGATCGCCGGCCGTCTTTCGATCTCTGAGCGCACGGTGACGACGCACATCGCGAACATCTATTCGAAGCTCCACGTAAACAACCGCGTGTCTGCGATCCAAGAAGCGATGCGCCGCCGGATCATCGACTACACCCCTTAGCCGGTGACGACCTCGGACGAGGTGAGGGATCGACTGCGGGAATTGCCGTCGGTCGAGGTCGTAGTAGCCCAACTCGATGACTTGCCCCACGGCATGGCCGTTGCGGCGGCGCGCAACGCGATCGATTCCGCCCGCCGGCAGGTCCGAAGTGGAGGCTCTGTCTCGGTCGACGACATCGTTTCAGAAGCGCGAGCGGTGTGGGGGAACCGCGCAGGCGAGCGGATGAGTCGAGTGATCAACGCAACGGGTGTCCTGCTGCACACAAATCTGGGGCGCGCGCCGCTCGGCCACGACCAGCTCGACGCGATGCGGTCGGCTGCCGGGTATTCAGATCTCGAGTTGGACCGCCTGTCGGGGAAACGAGGTTCTCGTCACGAACGCATCGAGCGGCTCTTGCAAGTGCTGACGGGATGCGAGGCGGCGATCGTCGTGAACAACAACGCGGCTGCACTCCTTCTATGTCTTAGAGCGTTGTGCGCCGAGCGAGATGTGATCGTCAGCCGCGGCGAATTGATCGAGATCGGGGGCGAGTTTCGGATCCCTGAGGTTCTGGCCGAGTCGGAAGCTCGGATGGTCGAGGTAGGTACAACCAACCGAACACATACATCCGATTACGAGAAAGCGATCGGACCTCAAACGGCTGCAATCCTCAAGGTACACACGTCTAATTACAAAGTGGTCGGCTTCGCAGCTGCCGTTCCGACACCCGACCTGAGCGCCTTAGCTCACGGGAGAAATCTCTTTTTTATCCACGACCTTGGTTCGGGATTAGTGGAACGCCCGCCCGGATGGGACGCCGACGAGTCCACAATCCGCGAGGCCGTAGCCGCCGGCCCGGACGTCGTCACTTTCTCGGGCGACAAGCTGATCGGAGGTCCCCAAGCGGGGATCGCCGTCGGCAAGAGCGATGCGATCGAGGCAATGAGGCGCCACCCGCTGATGCGTGCTTTGCGCGTCGACAAAGTGACGCTGAGCGGACTGGACGCAACTCTCGAGAGCTACGCAAATGGTTCGTGGACCGAGCTCCCGCTATGGACCATGGCTTTGATGGATGACGTACATATAAAGGAGCGCGTCGACACTCTCGCCGAAACGGTCGGAAAGCGGCTCGGTGACGGTGTGACCGTGTCGACCGTCGAGACCGGCGGTGCCGTGGGTGGGGGTGCGATGCCCGAAATGAGTCTTCCGTCGTGGGCACTCCAGATCTCTTCGACCAGTCCAACGCCGGATGAGATCCGGCGGCGGCTCCTCGGCGTAGACCCCCCGGTGGTTGCGCGGATCGAGAACGATGCAGTGCTGTTCGACCTTCGCTCCGTAGATCCGGAGGATGACCCAGTTCTTACAGAGCTGGTGATCGAGGCTTTCGCTTGACGCGAAAAGGGAAGAGTTTTCCCAATCAGTCGCGACGAAGGTGACCAGTGCGAACGAATCGCCCACGTATACGCGTGGGAACCTTGAGCCATGCATGTAGTCGGAACGGCGGGCCACGTCGATCACGGGAAGTCGACCCTGGTCGAGCGGCTCACCGGGATAGATCCAGACCGATTCGCGGAGGAGAAAAGACGCGGGCTAACGATCGATCTGGGCTTCGCGTGGCTGACGTTGCCTTCGGGGCAAGAGGTTGGTCTTGTCGACGTCCCCGGTCACGAACGTTTCATCAAGAACATGCTGGCGGGAGCCGGAGGGATCTCGGTCTGCCTTTTTGTCGTCGCTGCCAACGAGGGTTGGAAGCCCCAGTCGGCAGAACATCTCGCGATCGTCGACATCTTGGGCATCCGATCTGGGGTCGTGGCATTGACCAAGTCAGACCTTGTCGACGCGGAAGTCATCTCTGAGATCTCAGAACAGATTGCAGGGAAGCTCGAACCCACGTCGCTGTCGGGGACCGAGATCGTTCCATGCTCGGCGACGACCGGCGAAGGCATCGAAGACTTGCTCGCCGCTATGGACAGAGCCGTCGCTCGTGCCCCGCATCCGCTCGACGTAGGACGTCCTCGTTTATGGGTCGATAGAGCCTTCACCATCTCGGGGGCCGGCACGGTCGTGACGGGAACGCTGAGCGGTGGCTTGTTGAGCTCCGGACAGACGATCGAGTTGTCGCCGTCCACCCACAAGGCACGCATCAGATCGATCCAGAACCATAAGAAAGAGGTTACGGAGATCGGGCCGGGCAATCGCGTCGCGTTGAACCTTTCCAGCGTCGAGCGAGCAGAAGTCAAGCGAGGTGACGCAGTCGTCCTGTCGGGCCAGTGGATCCCGACTCGTCGGATCGACGCTTACGTGCGCGTGCTCCCAGATGACATTCACGGATCTGGGCACGAGTTGACCGAGAAGGGCGCGCATCTGATGTACGTCGGCTCGGCCGAAACCGCAGTGCGAGTGAGGCTATTGGACGCCGATCGAGTAGACCCCGGTGGGAGCGCTTTCGTGCATCTCGCGATGAGTGAACCGCTGCCCGTGGGTTTCGGCGATCGGTTCGTGCTTCGCGATGCCGGACGCGTCATGACGTTAGGCGGGGGCCGCGCCCTCGATCCATTAGCGGAACCTCCTCGGCGCGGAGATACCGCTCGCCTCGACTTGCTCGCGCGCCTTGCAGAGGCGGAGAGAGTCGCAGATCCGATCGAGTGGGCGATGCTCGCATTCCTCGACGACGAGGGAGAGATCCCGGTGAACAGATTGCTGGCGGGGGTCGGGGCGACACGGCTCCCATCACACATCCCCGTGATCGATGCGACCGCGATGTCGCGGGGGCACATCGAGTCGCTCCTCGACAGGATCAAGTCCATCCTTCGCGAGCACCACGAGCGGATGCCTCTGGAACAAGGTCTGGATAAACCTGCTCTTGCAGCCGAGCTCGGTACAACACCCGAGCGCGTGGCGGCTTTAGTCGGCCGTTCGTCGGGAGTAGTGGATGACGGCCGCACGGTGCGCTTGTCCAGTCACTCAGTTCGCTTCGATCCCCATCTGGAAGCCGCCCGCGACGAGCTATTGAAGCGGTTGCAAGAAGCGGGGTTCGCGCCGCCACCGATCGACGAGCTCAGAGCCGACGGCGGTCTGCTGAAAGCGCTGCTCGAGAACGGAGACTTGGTGAGGATTGGGGACTTCTTTCTTACGGAAGCGGGGGCAGCCGAAGCTCGCTCTCGCGTACGCACATATATAGAGGAGTCGGGCCCGGCCACCGTGGCCCAGATCAGAGACCTACTGGACACGTCGCGGAAGTACGCCGTGCCGCTGTGTGAGTGGCTCGATTCCACCGGGGCCACGATGAGGCGGGGTGACGTACGGATCTTGGGGCCGCGCCGCTAGCCGGTTGCGGTTGGGCGAGCACCAATGCTTGAGTAGCACGATGAAACTCAGGTCGTTGGGCCTTTTAGGACTAGCACTGGTTGCTGTCGGCGCGGCCGTTCAGATACCTAGTCTTTCCAACGCGGCCCCCGCGGCGACTATGGATAGTCCCTGCGCCAGCCCGACGGGACCTGGGCCAAGCTGCCCCTCGCCATCGACAACCGGGAGCTCGACGGCGTCGCCCTCACCAACCGAAACAACACCGTCACCTTGCGGCGCCCGGCGATCCGCCACCAAGAAGGAGTGCGAGCCCCCGCCCCAACCTTTCGTGACCATCGATTACCACAGGGGGCATTTCTCAGGCCTCGTCGGGGATCCGATCCGCAGGTGCATAAGTCATCGCAAGGTCACCGTCTTCCGCATTCGACGGCATAGACGTTCGGCGATCGGCTCAGACAAGACAACGCACGAAGGCACGTGGCAGATCGTTCATAAGCACGCTCACGGTCGGTTCCTTGCAAAGGTTCCAACGCAGGATGTCGGCTCGCCGGGAAAGCCTCTCGTCTGCTCCGCCGACCACTCCCCAGCCATCCGGCGTTAGAGCTTCACGCTCGACAAGAACCGACAGAAAGTGTCGGTTGATGTCGACGGTGAGCTATTCGCCGGCCAGGGGAGTCCCGTCGGAGACCGACGAACCGACCAAGTCGTCGTCGGGCAGCGGTCGCGGCCGTCCCGACTGCATCTCCTCACACAAAGCGTCGACTACCGAGGGCAGATCACCCTTTTGCGCGTAAACCTCGCGCTGGCGAACTGCAGACGTACCTCGCTCGAGGATCGTGTTGATCCCGTGCAGCTCGTCGAGACAACCGAGCCGCTCGGCCGTTGGGCTCAAGCGGTCGACCAGGTCCACGATCGAGCGGCGCAGCGACATCACGTTGCCCTCTTCATCGCGGATGATCTCGGCATCGACACCGTAGCGCGCGGCTCTCCATTTGTTGTCCCGGATCGTCCACGCTTGATGTTTCGGGGTCTCGAGGCCTGCGGAGTAACGCTCGCCCAACCACACCACCAACGATTGACTCAAGGCAACGAGCGAGCAGAGCTCTTCCATCGTGGGAACGCCATCGCAGATACGAAGCTCCAGAGTGCCGAACCCAGGGTGCGGACGGATGTCCCACCACACCTCGCGGATGCTTCGGATCGTCCCGGCCCCGATCAGCGTCCGCATGAACCTTTGGAACTGTCCCCAGTTCTCCATCATGTAAGGCAGCCCCGCCGTTGGGAGCGATTCGAAGATCTTCGAACGAGTCGACGCGAGCCCCGTGTCGCGGCCCATCCAGAACGGAGACGACGACGACAACGCCAAGAAGTGCGGGATGAACGTGGCGAGGCTGTTCGAGATCGCGATCGCTTCCTCACCCGACCCGACGCCGACGTGCGTGTGCACTCCGAAGATAAGGAGTCTCCGAGCCGTCCACTGGCAGTCCTCGATCAACCGGTGGTAGCGAGGATCCGGCGACACCGTTTGATCGGTCCACGACGAGAACGGGTGAGTGCCGGTACACAGGATGCGATAACCGTGTCGGTCGGCAACTTCGATCAGTCTGTCGACCTTGCCTCCGAGATCGGCCCGAACCGCGTCCACGTCTGCGCACACCCCGGTGATCACTTCGATGGTGCACTCGAGTAGCTCGTGCTTGTAGCCCACGTCATCGGATAGATCGGCGAGAACCGACGTTGCGGCCGGATCGGTTGCCAGAGCGCCGGTCTCGTCGACGAGCTGAACTTCGATCTCAACGCCAAGTGTCGGTTTCTCAGAACGCGTGAACGCGATGTTCATCGCTTCCCCCCTCCGGTTCCACCGGGTTGCTGAGTGAGCTGGTCAGCAGGTTGCGATGCTAAGCGACCGGCCCGGGGAGGTGGTCTCCGGCCCCCAACCAGATAAACGAGCGACATCGCGAGCGCCGCCGAGCCTGCTCCCAACACTCCGCCTCCCGCCGGGATCGCCGCAAGCAACGGGAGAACGCCGCCGAGAACCCAAGCCAGCTGCAGGAACGATTCGAAGCGAGCGAAGGCCCATCCTCGAGCCTCTTCTGGGAGCTCTCGTTGAACGATCGAGTCGAACGCGACCTTGCCCGAGCCTTGCGCAACTCCGAACGCGAATACCAGGACCATGGCGCTCGTTTCGGAGAACCAACGACCGACCAGCACGCCAGCGATCCCCGCCACGACGAGACTGAGGGCGATCATGCCTTCGGCCCGCGCCTAGCGGCCCATGTCGTGCCAGGGGCAGACGAGCGCCGCGTGCGCGTTGGCGCGCACGTCGCGGCCCTTGCGCGATTCGAGGTTCGTGTAGAAGACGAAGCCGCGCTCGTCGACGCCCTTCAGCAGCACGGTGCGCGCGCTCGGCCGGCAACTCGCGTCGG
>JBHELU010000088.1:0-3774 GCA_046262955.1 Actinomycetota bacterium
AAAGGCGAAGGCCCCCGGTTAAGGGGGCCTTCGGTCTGGCGCGGGCTCGACGGTCGCGGGTCCGAACGAGCCTGTCGCTTGGGTACACAGCTATCGCTGTTCTACCCACCAGGCCTTGCTTCAAACGCTGTGTGGTCAATCATATTCGCTCCGTAGCCAGAAGGGAAGATTCCATGCGAAAAGTCCTAAACAGGGAGAAGGCGTGAACGTGGCCGGCAAGGTGTGCGTCCTGACCGGGGCATCGAGCGGCATCGGGCGCCAGACCGCCCTGGACCTGGCCCAAGCCGGGGCCACCCTATGCGTCGCCGCCCGGCGCGAGCCCGAGCTCCAGAGCCTGGTCGACGAGATCGGTGGGACGGGAGCCGGTCACAGCTACGTGGTGTGCGATGTCTCCGACCGGGCCCAGGTTCGGGCGGTGGCCGACCACGTCGAGTCGACCTACGGCCGCTGCGACGCTCTGATCAACAACGCCGGCTTCTCGACCGGAGACCGCCCGTTCTCCGGCGACGACGACATCGAAGACCTCCACGCCACGATGGCGACCAACTTCTTTGGAACGGCTTACTGCACGGCGGCCCTCTTGCCGCTGCTCGAGAGATCCGCGCCGTCGCATGTGGTCAACGTCGCATCGGTCGCCGGCAGGCTTGCGCTGGCATCCAGCTCGGCTTACTGCGCGTCGAAGTTCGCGGTCGTCGGCTGGTCCGAGTCGTTGCATTTCGACCTCGCACCTAAGGGCATCACCGTGAGCTTGATCGAGCCGGGGCCGATCCCCACAGAAGGGTTCCCTCAGACCGCGCTGCTCGGAAGCTCTCTTTTACGATTCGCCGTCGGATCCACGGCCGACGTGTCGAAAGCGATAAGGAACGCGATCGAGCACAACCGGATGCAACGAGTCGTTCCCCGTTGGTATTACGCGCTGCAGATCCCGCGGCTCGTCGCTCCGCCCTCTATCGCGCCGTGCAGAACCGGGTCATCGCGAACATCCCTCGCTAAGGGCTAACCCTTAGTCCACTCGAAGCCGCGGGCATCTTCGGGGCCGCGGCCGTAGTTGCGGTGGATCGCGCCGGAGCGCGAGTAGCCGTCACGCAGCAGGCTCTCGTCCGACAACTGCAGGAAGCGATAAGCGAAGCCGTTGTCGGTGACGTCGACGAGCGCGTAGCCGAATGGGTAATCGCGCGGTATCGCGACCTCTTGAACGACAACCTTGTCGAACGCGCGCGGTCGAGCGTTCCGGTGCGTGTGTCCGGCAAATACGCCCCATACGTTGCCCGAGTCGACTGTCGCATGCAGGCGGCCCGAATCGACGTCGCGAAGACCGAACAAAATGGGCGGGAACGAAGAGAACGGTTGCGGCGGGTGGTGCAGGAAGACGAAGGCGGGCGGTGCTCCGGGAGCCGCTACTTCGGCAAGGATCTCGTGTTGCGGGACGGAGAAAGCTCCGCGCACGATCGCTCCACCTTGACCGGACTCGAATGCTCCCGTCACCAGGTTGAACGGAGGGAAAGGCGACATCGCGTGCTCGACCGAATCGAGAACCGCGAACCGGATCCCTTTGTGCTCGTGGAGAACTCCATCCGGGACCCGATTGAAGAAGCGCTCGAAGTACTCGCGGCCCGTTAGTCGCTCTTCCTCGAACGACATCACGTCATGGTTGCCCATCATCGTGAGGTAGGGCATCTCGAGCTCGGCGAGGATGGATTGCGCGGTTTCGAACTCGCCGAGGTCTCCGTGATCGGTGATGTCGCCGAGCTGCACCACCAATTCGGCCCCCGAGCGATTCAGATCCCCGATCGCCGCGCGCACCGCCGTTTCGGCATGAGGCGAACCGATATGCATGTCGGCCAGGATCCCGAATCGGAACCGGGTTTCGCCTGGCGGTTCGAGCTCGACCGGAGCGAGCGGCTCGTAACCCGGTGCTTCCGGAAGCTGATCCGGGAAGCTCAACCCGTTCTTCTCGTCCACGCCGAGCTTCCGCAGAGAGTCGGGGTCCGCCGTGAAGTCGGCCGCATGACCGTCCACCCAGTCCCCGAGGCGAGCCAAGAAGAAATCGGCCAGTGGGGCGTCGTGGGGCCCGGTGCCGACCAGGCTCTCGATCCACGCGGTGTGGGGCTCGACGAAGCCGGCGTCGGGCGAACGATCGTGGCGAGCCAGAGCGGCTGCGACGATGCTCGCTCTGTCGTGAGCTCGAGCGGCGGACTCCAGCCAGCGCTCCTCGCTCTTAGCCCAGCGCTCGTAGGTCGCGGCTCGAGCCTCTTCGACGATCCACGCAGAGCGCAAGAGGTCGGCGACTATCTCGGTGGCCAGGTCGGGGGTCACGGGGGCCGAGGATAGTTGCCACAAGGGTTGCGGCCTACCCTTATCCCGTTCTTTAATCGGAATCACTTCCCCCGGTACCAAACGATTTTGTCGCGCTCTTGAGACAGGGGGAGATTCGGTGAGCATCGCCCATCGGGTGGCAGAGATCCGTCGCACGACGGACTGGGACCAGTACTTCTTGAACATCGCGAGTGAGACCGCGACGCGCTCGAACTGCATCCGCCGGACGCACGGCGCGGTCATCGTCAAGAACCGTCGCATCTGCTCGACCGGCTACAACGGCCCCCCGTCAGGACATGCGCACTGTGACGAAGGTGCATGCCCTCGAGCACAGAGCGACGCTGCAAGCGGGTGGGGCCATGACAACTGCATCGCCATCCACGCAGAGGCGAACGCGATCCTGTACTCGTCACCTGAGGAACGCGACGGCGCCAGCATCTACATCACCGGAGTGCCGTGCTTCACGTGCTCCAAGCTGATCGCGAACTCGGGCATCACGGAAGTTGTGACGACCGGCGAGCCTTACGAGGACTGGGACCGCGTGAAGGAATTCCTACTGAACTGCAGCGTGAGGGTTCGAGTCCTCCACTAGGGAACAGCCGGCTTCGTCCATTCGATCAGCGTTGCCAGGCGGCTATGGGAAAGTTCTGTATGGGTCATGTCTAGACCGCTCGCACGACTGATCGCCAGAGCGACGTCTCGCCCCGGTCGCACGATCGCCGGCATGTCGCGGCGCATGTGCTCCGGAAAGGGCCCCGCGAACGGTGCGGTGATGATCGATACCAGAAGGGTGCCGCCGGGACCCAGCACGCGGACGAGCTCCGCCACCGCGGACTCCATCTTGGGGATCACCTGAAGACCGTTGGTCGACACGATCGCCGCGAAGGAGCCGTCGTCGAACGGCAAAAGGTGGGCGTCTGCCCGCGCTGCGATCAGATTCGGCAAGCCTTCTTTCTGAGCGACCCGGCGTGTCTGTTCGACCATGCCCTGTGCGATGTCGACGCCAACCACGATACCCGGATGGTTGCGTGCGATCTCGGCCGTGAAGTAAGCGGTTCCGACGGGCATGTCGAGGATCGGGCCGCCGCCGGCTGCGAGCACGGCGCGCTGACCTTGCTCGAATGCACGCGCGTTGATGTCGCCACCAAACACCCGAAAGCCGCCATGGACGACCAGTGGCTCATACAGACGATCGGCAAGGAACGAATACGCGCCGCTGATGAATCGTTGGACAGGATCCATCAGGCCTCCTCGAGCAACTCGTAGGTGCACTCGTGAGCGTCGACGTCCTTGTTCATCCCTTTGAATGATGGAGCGCGCAACCTCCCCTGACTGGTCAGCTCGCGGAACTCGACGGTTGCGACCAGCTCGGGCTTGACCCAGTGCGGATCTCGGATCGGCTTGCCGAACCGGCCCGTCGTCAGATCGCGGACATCTCCGACGAACGGCTTCTGGTCG
>JBHELU010000089.1:0-3163 GCA_046262955.1 Actinomycetota bacterium
GTCTCCGATCGACGAAAGAGCCGTTTGCAACTCACTCGCACTCCCACCAAACAGACAGCCGATGACGAGCGGTTCCGAAACCGTGTACCTACCGGACTTCAGTAGCGCCATCCGACGAGCGTCGGTGACCGTCTGAGTTCGCGCAGCAGCGGTTATGTCGAGCAGCTGCCCCGCGATCACTTCCTGGCGCATGCGCGAGTACGCGCCGAAAGCTCTCACGACCCGGTCTTGCGAGAACCCAGAATTCACGAACGCGTCGTCCGCCAGGATCAGCGCAAGGTCTCCTGCAAGGATCGCGAACGGATCTCCTAGGGATGTGTTGATCGTCGGTCGACCTCGGCGAATCTCTGCCATATCCATCACGTCGTCGTGGATGAGCGCGAACGAATGAAGAAGCTCGAGGCTCGCTGCGGCGGCAACTATCTCGTCGCAGTGAGGAGCTCCCGTCGCCCGGTAGCCCCAGTAACAGAAGGCCGGGCGTAAACGCTTTCCGCCCGATGCCAGCATCTCGCGGATCGCGTCCAGCAAGGGTTTTGCCTCGGGAAGCTCTTTCGCCGCGCGATCGAGCACGGCGGTCAAAGATCTCTCGATCTCAACATTCAAGTCGTCGCCGGAAAGAGACGTCACGAAGACGTTCTACAGGTTCTTGATGGCTGCCTTCAGCTCCGCAGGTCGCATCGTCCCTTCGAACCGAGCTGCAACGTTTCCATGCGCGTCGACGACGAAGGTCCACGGTTCGCTGGGGAGACGCCATTGGACGGCGGCCGGTGCGGGTTTGAGAGCCGAGGGTTTGCTGAGGTTCGTGTACACCTCGACGTGGATGAACGTCATTTTGGGAAAGTTCGGCGCGATCCGCTTGACGATATTGAGCGTGGGGCCGCACACCTGAGACGTGCAGTACTTCGGAGTCGCGAACACCACGACGAAGCTCTCGTGATGGGCGATCGCGTCGGCGATCGAAGTTTTGTAGAAACGCGGATCGGGGTGTGGGTCGGTCGTGATCTCCTTCAAATGGTCCACGTCGTCGATCGTCGGTGAGTCAGACGCCGGCGCGGGAGCTCCCACAGCGGGCGTTATGGCTTCTTGATTGACCCTGAAGTTGACCTTCGCCGACGAATCGAGGCCGCCTCCCGAAGTCGACAGCGCGGCCCCCCACTGGCCGTCTGAATCGAAGTGGACGTCCTCGGCCTCCCAGAGCCCACGGACTCCTTTGATCGCCCACACGAAGTGGGTTTCTTTTGTGACGACCGGTTTCGTCTCTGAGGCGGCAAGGTCGTAGAACGCCACGCGCATCTGGGTCTTGGGCGAGCCGACCGGAGCGTCGTGCGAGTTGAACAGCCCGATCAAGACTCGATTGCTGCCCACCGACAGGTCCGACGACACGACAGCCGGATAGAAGCGTGCGCTAGTGAACGGCGTGTTGAAGGGGTGAGGCGTTTCCGATGACTTCGAGCCTCCCGAGCCGCAGGCCGCCGCCGCGATCGCGACCACTGCCGAAAGGGCCACCACTCTGCGCATCGGACCAGAGTAGTGGTGCGTCCGGATTACCTGATTCCGCTGAGAAGTAACATCGGTCGCCCATGACAACGTTCAGGCGGCTCGTCTTCGCCTCGACCGGTGCCACCCTTCTCCTGGTTGCGATCGGCGGGCTGGTCCGCGCATCGGGCTCGGGCCTCGGTTGCGGCGACTCGTGGCCCGATTGCTCGGGTCACGTGATCCCGGACATCACGAACGTTCACCAGATGATCGAGTTCTCACACCGTTTCATGGCCACCGCGGTTGTCGTTCTGTTGGGCTCTCTGATGGTCGTTGCGCTCAGAAACTTGCGATCGCGTCCGCCGCTGATGTGGCCGAGCGTCGTCGCCTTTGGCCTCGTCATCTGGCAAGCCATCCTCGGTGCAATCGTCGTGAAGGTCGATCTCGGTGCCGGAGCCGTCGTGTTGCACCTCGCAACGGCCATGACGCTGGTCGCCGTGTTGATCTATCTATCTGCTGCTGCCTACGCCGCGGCCGGCGATCGGCCGATCCGGTCGGATGGAACGCTCTCGAAGGCTGCCACCATTGGTGCGGCAGCCGTGCTCATTCTCTTGATGGTCGGCTCCTACGTCAGCGGCAAGGGAGCCGGAAACGTGTTCAACGACTGGCCGCTGATGGGTGGCAAGGTCATCCCCGATCTGTCAGTTCAGCTCTACGCACTCCACTTCATCCACCGCGTCCTGGCTGTAATCGTCGGTGTGGTCGTCGCCGTCATTTGCCTCAGAGTGATACGTAAGAAGGATGAGTTTCCTCTGCAAGCCAAGCTCGCACATGCCGCGATCGGGTTGTTCGTCTTCGAGATCATGCTTGGAGCCGGCAACGTGTGGACGAACCTGAACGCGGCGATAGTGACACTCCACCTCTTGACCGGCGCGCTGATCTTCGCCTGCGTCTCGGCGATCGCCATCGTGTCGCACCCGAGGCTCGCGGAAACAGTGGCCGAGCGACAAAGTGCGGCCGGCTTGGAACCCGCGAGGGCCGGACGATGAGCAAAGCGGCAGTTGGTCTCGACGGCACGCGGTCCTCGACGATCACGGTTCAGCTCGACGAGGCGGCGGTCGAAACGCGTCCGACCAATCGAGGTCGAGTGCTCGCATACGTCGCGCTTACGAAGCCCCGGATCATCGAGCTGCTTTTGATCACCACCCTCCCAGCCATGATCCTCGCCGCGTCTGCCATGCCCTCGTTGTGGCTCGTTGCAATGACGCTGATCGGCGGGACGTTGTCTGCGGGGGGCGCCAACGCGATCAACTGCTACATCGATCGCGATATCGACGAGATCATGCCGCGCACTCGTAAACGGCCCTTGCCGCAGCACAGGATCGAACCCCGCAACGCGCTGATCTTCGGGATCGTCCTGGGTATTGCCGGCTTCGCTTTGCTGTGGGCCACAGTCAATCTGCCGGCAGCGTTGCTTTCGACGGCCGCACTGCTCTTCTACGTCTTCGTCTACACGATGGGCATGAAGCGTCATACGCCTCAGAACATCGTTATCGGAGGGGCAGCAGGGGCCGCGCCGGTGTTGGTCGGGTGGGCTGCAGTCACCGGCAGGATCGGCCTTCCGGCACTGGCGATGTTCGGCATCATCTTTTATTGGACGCCCCCCCACTTCTGGGCGTTGTCCATG
>JBHELU010000090.1:0-2920 GCA_046262955.1 Actinomycetota bacterium
TCCTTGAGGTGTGCGTCTCTCATCCTGTCGGGACGACCGGGGGGGTGAAGCGGGTAACCGAGCAAAACCAGGCCGTCCACGTGGTGCTCGATCGCGACGTGAGAGGCGATCCGGCCCCCCATCGACTTACCGCCGATGACAAGGCGTTTCATCTCGAGGTTGCTCGAGAGGTGATCCACTAATGCCGCATAGGTGCGCTCGAGAACGGGTTGCTTGTCTGGCACCTTGCGTCCCGCGTCTTGATACAAGAAGTCGAATCGAACCACTGCCATCCCGGATCCGCCGAGCCTTTGCGCGAAGAACGACATGAAATCGCTGTCGAGCGATGCACCCGCGCCGTTTCCCAGGACAAGTGTGGCTCGCGCGCCATTCGGGTCACCGGTGACGTCGACTGGGATGTGGCCTCCCGGGACCTCTAATCGGGTGGTCACGCCCGTAGGGCCCGTCCTATAGCCCGACGGGCGGCGAAGGGAAGGTTCTGCGGCGGCCCGCGTCGTCGATGACATCCGCCTTCATGGCGCGGCGAACGCGACGGACGTCTCTCAGGGGGACCAGCGCCATCTTCGAGTGAGAGTCCATGGCTTCATGCACTGCCTGCTCGATGCGGTCGATCTCGTCCAGCGACTCTTCGTATCGAGCTTGCAGCTCGGCTACCTCTTGCTCGAGTGCGAGGATCCGAGTGACTCCCGCGAGGTTTATGCCCTCGTTGGTCAACTCCTGGATCTTGCGCAGCAACTCGATGTCCTGATCCGAGTAGCGACGAGTGTTCCCCTGCGTGCGCTGGGGACGAAGCAGACCTTTGCGCTCGTACACGCGAAGCGTTTGGGGGTGAACTCCGGCGAGCTCTGCAGCAACCGAGATTATGTAGATGGCTCGGCTGCGCGCATCGCCTCCAGAGCCCGGCACGGATCCTGAGCCTGTCGCCATCTTCTCCTCCTCTATGAAGCTTTGCGGTTGGATGCGGGAGCGCTCTCGAGGTGCTCACGCGGGTTCGCTTTGTGAACCTGGACGAACCGCTCGAGAAGCTCTTTCTCTTCCTTCGTCAGTTTCTGAGGAACCTCGACCTCGATCACGACGAAGAGATCGCCACGACCGCTCTTCCCGCGTGGAGCGCCATGTCCCCGGACTCTCAGTCGCTTGCCGTTGCGGGTGCCGGCCGGCACTTTGACCGTCACCGTGCCCTCTAAAGTGGGAACCGCGATCCGGGTGCCCAAAGCAGCCTCGGTGAACGTGACCGGGACCGTTATCTCGAGGTCGTCGCGATCTTTCTGACGGAAGAACGGGTGTGGTGCAACGTGAACGACGACGAAAAGGTCGCCCGCTTGTCCGCCGTTGGGCGCCGGTCCACCTTTGCCGCCGACCTTGATCCGTGCGCCATTCTTGACGCCGGCAGGGATGCGCACTTTCGAGCCGTTGATGGTCACGGTGGACCCCGCAACCGCGTCCTCGAAACTGAGCTCGGCCTCGGTCTCTAGGTCTTGACCTTTTTGCGGTCGCTGCCTGAAACCGAAACCGCCGAGGAGATCATCGAACCCACCGCCGCCGCCACCGAAGAGGTCGCCGAGATCCCCTATGTTGATGCGTACACCGCCGCCTTCACCAGGACGGAATCCGTAGACGCGTTCCCCTCCTGCCTCGACGAAGGCACGCAGCTGGTCGTACTCGCGCCTCTTCTCGTCGTTGGACAAGATCGAGTGCGCTTCGGAGATCTCTTTGAAGCGCTGTTCGGCAGCGGGGTCTCCTTCATTCGCGTCCGGGTGATATTTCTGCGCAAGTTTCCTGTACGCCTTTTTGATCTCGTCTTTCGTCGCTGTTTTGGAGACGCCGAGAACGCTGTAGTAGTCCTTTTCGGCCCACTCACGCTGTGACATCGCTACGCACCCCCATCGGCGGCATTCTCTCGAGCGCCGTTCTCGGGGGGCCGCGCGACAATCACCATCGCGGGCCGGACCAGTAGATCCTTGAAGGAGTAACCCCGCCGGTAGACGGTGCGCACTACCGGTTCCGACACACCCTCTTCGTCACGGGTTTCGACTGCCTCATGGATCTGGGGGTCGAACACCGATCCTTCGCCGGGAACCTCTTTCAGGCCCTCCCGTTCGAGAACCGAGCCGAGCTCCTTGAAAACGAGCTCGACACCCGCGCCTCCTTCTCCGTGCGCGATGGCACGCTCGAAGTTGTCGAGCACCGGGAGCAGATTCTCGATAAGACGCGCGGTTGCCCGTGCAGCCGCAGCCGACTGGTCCTTCATCATTCGCTTGCGGTAGTTGTCGAACTCTGCCTGCAAGCGCTGCAAGTCGGCGAGATAGTCGTGCCCGCGTTGCGACTCGAGGATCTCGACTTCCTCGGCAGCCTCGTCGTCGGTTTGTCCCACCGAAGCATCTAAGTCGCGTTCGGCTGAAGAGGGATCCCGATCGCGTCGCGCCTCGTCCGGCGTCGCGGTGTGACGTTTGTCTTCGACTTTCACTTTGATCGGAACCCCTCGTTCTTTTTTCATCAAGCGGACTGCTGCTCGCCGCCCTCATCTACGACTTCTGCATCGACCACGTCGTCGTCGGAGCCCGAGCTCGATCCGGAATCTGCGGATTGCTGCGCTCGCTGGTACATCACATCCGCGAATTTCTGAGAAGCGGTCAACAGGGATTCGGACGTCTGTCGGATCCGGTCTATGTCGGACCCCGCTAGAGCGTCCTTCGCCTCTTGCAACGCGTCCTCGACGAGCTTGCGATCTGACTCGTCGAGCTTGTCGCCGTGCTCCTTGATCGTCTTTTCGGTTTGGTAGATGACGTTGTCCGATTGGTTGCGGACTTCGGCCTCCTCGCGCCGTTTCTTGTCCTCCTCGGCGTGAGCTTCTGCTTCTTTCATCATCTTCTGGATCTCGTCGTCGGCCAGCTTGGTCCCACCGGTGATCGTCATGGAC
>JBHELU010000091.1:0-3594 GCA_046262955.1 Actinomycetota bacterium
CCTCGGGGACCGTGCGGGCATTCGAGCCGAACGGCAAAGAGCTGCACGGGTGGCCCGTTCACACGAAGAGGCTTCAGGCGTTCGGAACCGGGAAATACGGTTACGGGCGCGGCCACGCATACAAGCGTGGTGCGATCCCGCCGGCGGACGAGCCCATCCTGACTCCGGTGGCCGCCGGAGATCTCGACGGCGACGGCAGTCCGGAGATCATCGCGTCGTCGACCAACGGCAGCGTCTACGCGTGGCACGCCGACGGATCGCTCGTGCACGGGTATCCGGTCGTGCTCGGTGCGAAGGACCACTCGCTTTCGGTGCCGCCCCCTCATGCCGAGTTCACTCGCCTGCCATCACAGGGGATCTTTGCTGTCCCCGTCCTCGGCGATCTGAACGGAGACGGCCAGCTCGAGATCGTTCAGGCGGCGTTCGACGGCAAGATCCACGCTCTGGAACCTGATGGCACCGAGCTCGACGGATGGCCGGTGACCGAGACGATCCCGGCTTCGTTAGGGCCTCCGGGATACGCATACGTGCAAGACCACAAGCTGGCGGCAACGCCGGCCCTTGCCGACTTGAACGGGGACGGCTCGCTCGAGGTGGTCGAGCGCAGTCAGGAATCGTTCTCTCCCGGTAGCGGTCTTCAGTTCGGCGGCGACGTTTTCTTGGATGCCTTCTATGGGGACGGCACGAAGCACTCGGGGGGAGCAGAGGTATCCGGCTGGCCGGTCAGCTTCCCTTCGATAGTCGAGTTCTACGGCTCGGCACAGGACTACCTGACCGAGGGGGCCGAGTCTCCCGTTGCCGCGGATGTCGACGGCGACGGCTCGGACGAGATCGCATTCTCACCATGGCTCTCCCCCACCTATCTCGTGCGCGGGAACGGCTCGATTGTGGGCACTTACGGGCCGATCCCCGGAACCGATCCGGCAGCCCCGGTTTCGTTCACGATGATGGGTGCATTCGGACAGTTCGGCCCTGCTCCAACGCTCGCGTACCTGACGGGTGGTGTGGGCGGTGATTCCGTTGCTCACCTGCTGAGCCCCGGTAAGGCCGCGCCTATTACCGACTACGTGCGCGCGTACGGAGCCCTGACACAGCAGCCGTTGCCGAACTTCCCCCAAAGGAGCATGGGCATCGCGTTCTTTGGGGAGCCCGACATCGCAGACGTGACCGGCGACGGAAACACGGAAGTTCTCCAAGGCGGCGACACGTCGACGCTGGACGCGTTCGGTGCGACGGGCATGGCTCCCGAAGGCTGGCCGAAATTCACGGGAGGGTGGCTGTTCGCGGCCCCCGCCATCGGCGACTTGAACGGCGATGGCAAGGTCGAAGTCGTGGCGACCACGCGCGAGGGATACCTATTCGTGTGGGACACACCGGGCCTAGCGTCGGCGAACGACCAGTGGTGGCACACGCGCCACGACGAATACAACAGCGGGAACTACGGAACCACTACGAACCTGAGCCCGGCCTCCTCACCCGCGCCATAACGAACATCACGTTGGGCGGATTCAGCCTTTCTTTCTGCAAGGGCTATCGAAAATCGACAGTCATTGCGGTGAGAATCCCTTCTCGGGGCAAATACATTCGGAAATCGACCGTCATTGCCCAAAGAAAGCTTTTATCTGAGGCTAAGCACGTCCAGTAGCTGGTCGTGGGAGTCCAGGCGGATCTCGGCTTCGGCGAAGTCGGAGCGGTCGTCGTGCACGCCACGGAACCGAGCTGCGTGCATCCCGATGTCGTGGGCTCCGGCGATGTCGGTCCGCTTCAGGTCGCCGACGTGGATCGCTTCCGGCGGCCGCACACCCAGGCCTGCCAGAGCCTTCGCAAAGATCTCGTTCCCGGGCTTCGGTACGCCAACCTCGTCCGAGAAGCACAACGTCTCGAGGTGATCGAGCAGCCCGGCAGCGTCAAGCAGATCACGGACGACGCGGCCCGGAGTGAAACCCGTGTCGCAAACAAGCGCACGGCCTATCCCGGCGCGGCGTAATTCTTCGAGGGTCTCGCGTGCTCCTTCGACGGCCTCTACTCCTGCTTCGAGGCTTGCTTCTTCGAACTCGCGAGTGAGCTGAGCGATGGGCTCATCGTCGAAGATCCCGCGCGACTCCAAGCAATACGCGGCCATCCGGCCCGGGCCAAACGTCTCCACTTGCTTCCAGGCCTCGTCGTGTTTGTCCCATGCTTCCTCTACGAGAGCCCTGGCCTCATCTGCGTCGATGTCCAGGAAATGACGAAGGGCGCCGATCCGTCTTTCGATGGCGCCCTCCCAATCACGGTCCTTCAACAACGTTCCCCAGCAGTCGTATGTAACTGCTCGGATGCCGTCCACTCTCTTCATGCATCACCCCTCGAGTCGCTCACCCGGATGATCCTCGCTGCCTGTCTTTCAGCACCACGCACGTTCCGATCGCTCGAGCCACCGGTTCGGGGGAAGCCGTCAGATCGGCGGCGGAATCGGAGACCTCGGGCGAGCTCTTAGCGTACCTAACGGCAGTGAAAGAAATCTCGCGCGAAGTCTCCCCTATCCGTGTGACTTCTCCAGTCACTTCGAGGAAATCTCCTGCCGTAACGGGGCCCAGGAACTCAACCGAGGAGTAGCCCGCGAAAAGTCCCTCGTCCCCGTCCGTGCGGATGCACAGCTCGGTCGCGACGTCGCCGAAGAGCTCCAAGACTTTGGCCCCCGCGACCAACCCTCCTCCGTAGTGGGCGTCGGCGGCCGAGATACGAACCCTCAGAGACGCTTTTGTCCCGATGCTCACGCAGCCCCCTTGGTCGTCACGGCCCACGCAAGGTAGGAGGCCACCTCGGACGGCTTGGTCCCGCGGCCGAAGATGCGGTCGTAGCCGAGATCGGTTGCCTGCTCGGACGCGAACCGAGGTCCGCCTCCTACGAGCACCACCCGGTCGCGAAGGTTGGCCTCCTCCAACGCCTTGCGAACCTCGGCCAGATGGATGATGTGGGCGCCTTTCTGCGTAACGACCTGCGAAACGAGCACTGCGTCGGCGTGCTCGCGCTCTACGACATCGACGATCTCGTCGGGTTGTACCTGGGAGCCGAGATTCACCACCTGCATCTCGGGGAAGTACTCGAGGCCGTGGTCGCCGGCGAAGCCTTTCATCGACAAGATCGCGTCGAGCCCGACCGTATGCGCGTCGGTCCCGGTGCAGGCGCCGACGACCACCAACCGGCGCTTCAATCCCTCACGGATCTGGCGGTTGACCTCTTGATACGTGAGAAGGGGAAAACCCCGCTCTTCGACGACAAGCTCATCTGGATCTACCCGAGCAGAAGTCGGTCCGTACACGATGAAGAAAGTGAAGTCGGGGCCCATCGCCTTCATGTGGACGACTTGGGGCGGGTTGATGGTCATCGACCGAGCGAGCTCGATCGCTGCGAGACGGGCGTGTTCCGAAGCAGGCATCGGCAACGTGAACGAGACCTGTACCAGCCCGTCGTCGCTCGAGTCCCCGTACGGCGCGATCTTGCTCATGCCGGGACCCCCAATCGTGCTTTGAGTTCGTCGGCGATCGGATTCACGTAACCGGAGTCCTTCGCGACGACTCCTTCGAGTCCCTTCCCGCCGGTGGCCGTGCGCAC
>JBHELU010000092.1:0-2657 GCA_046262955.1 Actinomycetota bacterium
TCCACGGCCAGCGACCGTGCTGGCTCCGCCCCGAGGCGCTCGCACGCCACAAGGTACGTATCAGGATGTGGCTTTGGCCGGAGTGTCCCGTCGCAGCAGGAGACGCACGCGAACTCGCGGTCGAGCTCGAGGCGGTTCAGATGCCGAGCGATGGCGGAGGGCAACGAGCTGGACGCGATGCCGACCGGCACCCCCGCCAATCGACACTCCGACAACCATTCAGTCACGCCCGGAAGCGCTCGGGCCCGATCGAGGAGCGGGCCGGCTAGAAGACGCTTCGCCCGTCGCACCTGTGCTTCCTCTGGTACCGGCCGCCGCGCTCTCGCCACCAGCGCGGCGTAGGGGTCGAACCCTCCTCGCGTGCCGATCCCGGCTGCCCACTCTGCGATCTCGAGGCGGCAGTCGTGGCGACGATAGATCTCGGCCCAGGCCTCGAATTCCGGGCTCTCGGAGTCAACGATGACGCCGTCGAAGTCGAAGATCACCGCAGCGAGCACTCGGTCGAAGGTACCGGAGACGGGAACTGCTCCCGACGGTCCGGCGGGCCGAGACCGGCGCCCTCCTCCACCGGCGTCGCGCGCGGCTTGTCTGCACGCGCCGCACGCCCTTGACAACCCACCGGCATTTCTCTACGGTTCAACCAGTTCCGAGAACTACTTCCTTATCCATCGTTAGGTTCCGTGCTTTTAGCGGGCCCAGTGCAGCTTGTGTCGCTCGCTGAATACGGTCTTGGCGACTCCTTCACATCCCAGCGCCCACGGGGCATGCGTGGGAGAACATTTTCGCGGGAGTCTACTTTTGGTCCTACTCTGCTCTGATCGCGCCGTCAAGTCCGCCACGACCGAGATTTCTATTCCGTCGCAGCTGCTTGACTCTCTGGTCGATACCGTCCGGCAGATCTTCCCGACGAAGGCCTTCGGGTATCTCACTTCAGCGATCGGGAGCGCCTATCCCTCCGACTTCGTTCTCTTCCGTGACAATCACCGAAACGAAGACGATTGGCGGCCGAGGTTCGAGTCATATGGAGAGTACTTCATTGCGCACTCCGACGCGGGCTTCGTCGCGAGTCCGGAGGAGTCTCTGCGCATACAGAAGCTGCTCTGGGAGCGTGACCAGTGTGAGGTGGCCGTCTTCCACAGCCACCAGCGCCATCCTGCCAACTTCTCGCAGATCGACTACGACCTCCATATCGAGAGGTTCGCTCACCTCTGGCATTTGATCATCTCGATGCGCAACCCTCAATTGCCGCAGGTTCGAGCGTTCGACGTCTCCGCCCGAGGCGTCGAGGAGGTTCCGCTCGTCCTGACAGATCGGGCACCGTCGCGCAGTTCGACCGTCGATGCTTGACGTCAGCACCGGTCGCGATGCGGTCGAACAGGCACGGGAGGCGCTGGCGGTCGACGGGCGAGACCGTCCGAATTGTCCGGACGCCAAGGTGTTCTACCGGAGTCTTCTCACCCTCGTGCAAGCCTTCGGACCTGCCGAAACGTACGCGTTCCTTGCGAGCGGTTTCCTCCGGCACTCGGAGGAACGTTATTGGGAGCACGTCGCCTCGCATATGGTCGACGTCCCCGCCGTCAGGTTCGTCATGGGGACCGCGGTTGAGAACCGTCGGCATTTCTGCGGGGAGGTGCCCGCCCACGACGTCGAGCTCTCGCCCTTCCAGATCGCGAACTGCACCGTCACGAAGGGGCTTTATGCTCTGGCGAATCCCACGCGGGCGACCAACGGGCACGGTCATTGGACGAGACCGGTCGTCGGGGTGACGTGGTACGAGGCTGCGCTTCTCGCCCTCTGGCTGGGATGCCGGCTCCCCACCGAGGCGGAGTGGGAATTTGCCTCGGGAGCAGGCACCGAGCGCGAGTGGTGCTGTCCCGAGGAGAAAGACCTTCACCTCTATGCGTGGTACTGCCGGAACGCCAACGGTGAGGTGCACGATGTCCGGACACTCGAGCCTAACGCCCTCGGCTTGTACGATATGCACGGGAACGTCTGGGAGTGGTGTGCTGATACCTACGACCCCCACTATTATGTGAAGTCCGAGCGCCGCGACCCGCTGAACTGCTCTTCTCGTTTCCTGGAAGAATCGGGTGTCACCACCCACAAGGTCTGTCGAGGCGGCAGCATGCAGTCGCTCTCAGAAATGTGCCGTACCCGGTTCCGCTTTCATGATCCAGTCGATTTCTGGGCATCGGACCTCGGCTTCCGTCTGGCCCGAGGCCGTCAGTCGGATGTGAAGGAGTTGTTCGCATGGCTACGTTGACCCTGTCCTCCACGCTGGTTGATCTGCTCCCTGTCGACGAGCAGATCCGTCGCTCCAGCCGGAAGACCGTCCGGCTCCAGGCGAGTTCGTGGAAGGAAGCAGTAGGCGAGCTGCGCGATCGCTACCCGCTCCTGGCGGCCAAGGTTCTCACGGCCACGGACACCGTCACCCGCGGCTTCATTCTCGCTTGCAAGGACGAGGTGCTCTCCCAAGGTGAGGCAGTCGCGCTTCGGCTCGCGCCGGAGGATGAGCTCTACCTGTTCCCGCAGGTTGCCGGCGGAGCCGTCGGCATGACTGAGGTTGCCAATGTCGAGTTGCTCAAGGCTGCGATCCGCGAAGTTCCGGACTTTCCAACCCCGGGAATTGGGTTCAAAGACATCACGCCGGTTCTCGC
>JBHELU010000093.1:0-6061 GCA_046262955.1 Actinomycetota bacterium
GCCGTATCTCCCGACGGGAACAGGGCGTACATCTATCAAATCGGGAGAAGAGGTGGCGGCAAGCGAGCCCCCTTCAAGATCGCGACCATCGATACGCGTACGGGAAACCAGATCGGTCAGAGCTACATCCTCGATCGCGGATCGAGCGGCTGCACGGTCGCAGATCTCCTGCCTTTGACTGGAGACAGACTCATCGTGCTTTGCTACGGGTCCGAGGCTTTTCTGTTATCGATCGCGGATGACGGATCCGTGCAGCGACGCCATCTCGAATTACCCGGGGCGCCGTTATGGGCCGCGGTGTCACCCGATGAGTCAACCCTTTACGCCGCGACACGAGACGCTCGGGTATTCGTTATCTCAGTTGAAGACATGTCCATTCAGAACACTCTGGCGGCGGAAGTCCCGTCATCGCCCTTTGTTGGATGGCGAAACGTCGTACTCTCGCCGGACGGGGGCACCCTCTACCTCGGAATGGGTCGAGATCGCGGAGCCCTCTGTGGTGGAGGTTGTGCCCGCAATATCGTCGCTCTCGATTCCCGTTCCGGGGATGTCATCTGGTCCGCGCCACTCAACGAGACTTCCTGGGATCTGTCGATAGATCCGTCTGGGCAACGGATCTACGCAACCAGTACTGAAAAGGGAGACGTCCTAGTGGTCGACACAAAGTTACGGAAACAGGTTGCGACTTATCACGTCGGTGGGACGCCGATGTTGGTCGACGTCTTAACGCGATAGCCGAACTTCGTCGACCAATTGAGGAAAAGTCTCGCCAAGGGGCCCGCGAACGATTCCCTCGGCTTGGCCGTCGTACGGAGTGGGCTCCTCGTTGAAGATGACGAGTCGAGCCCCCGCCCCCAGTGCTAGTTGCGGCAATTGAGCAACCGGGAACACTGTCAAAGAGGTGCCTGCGGCCACGAACAGATCCGAGTTCATCGCCGCGCGTTGAGCCCTCTCTAGATCTTCGGCGACCAAGTTCTGTCCGAACGAGATCGTCGATGACTTCAGGATCCCTCCGCAGCTTCGGCAATCGGGGTCTGTCTCGCCGGCACGCACCCGATCGAGAGCCTTCTCCATCGGAGCGCGATCGCCGCAGTCCATGCACACGACCTCACGCATCGACCCATGGATCTCGACGACTGTGTCGCTCGACGATCCGGCTTTCAGATGGAGTCCATCGATGTTCTGTGTCACCAGGCATTGAACGTGACCCATCTGTTCGAGCTCGGCCAGCGCAACGTGGCCGCGGCCCGGTTGTGCGTCGCGCGCCGGGTGATTCAGCCTCAGTTGCCACGAGCGAACTCGGATCCCAGGGTCGCTCATGTAATAGGAGATGTGCGAGAGCTTTTCGGCTTCCGGATCCTTGGTCCACACGCCGTTGGGCCCCCGGAAATCTGGGATCCCACACTCCGTGGAGATCCCAGCGCCGGTCAACACGGTGACGTAGCCGGCCGAGTGGACCCAGCCGGCTATCTGTTCGATGTCTTCGATCGTCCTCATCTATCTGCCACTCTCATCGAAGCGAAGATGCCCATGCTTCTGCCTTGCCGAACCGGATGTCGTCGGCGCCCAGCCACTCTGCCATCGAGTCAAGCGCGCCGCGAACTGCCTTTCCTGTTCCCTTGTCGCGCGGAGCGCCCGGCTCCGCATAAACGTTATCGACCACGTATGCGTTCTGTGCTTTGTCATAGCGTGAGTCGACGCGTCCGATCAGCTTGTCGTCGTGGAGGATCGGCAGAACGTAATAGCCGTAGCGTCTTTTGGCCACAGGGACGTATATCTCGATCCGATACTCGAAGCCAAACAGTTGCTCGGTCCGAGGTCGATCGCAGATGAGATTGTCGAACGGCGACAGAAGAACGGTACGACCGTCGAAGCCATCCTTGTCGAACGTCTGCGCCGATCGCGCATCCGATGCCAGCGCGAACCACTTTCCGGGCAACGCGCCGTCGTCTGTCGTTACCTCGGCCGGGATGATCTCTCCGGCCTTCTGCAACTTGGTGAGGACCGCGCTCAGGTTCGGATAACGACCACGTATGAAGTGCAGATTTATCTGCTTCTGAGTCGCCACGCCGAGAGCTCCCAGCGACAGAAGGACCGCACGGCACACGACTTCGCTCTCGGTCAACCGCTCCCGCGGTGTCCAATCTGGGAAGTACTCGTCAGCGATCCCCCAGATGCGATCCACCCCTTGGCGCCCGACGATCGTGATCTTGCCTTTGATCCACAGGAAATCGAGCATTCGGCTGAGCCCTTGCCCGCCCGTCCAACCACTCGATTGCCAGCGCGGACCGCTTTCAACCTCGAAGTCGCGCGCTCGCAAAGGGCCCTCTTTGCGAAGCCGCTGCAAGATATGGCGTTGCAGCGAGGCGTTCTCTTTCAAGAAGCGCTCGACGCGCTGCGCCGATCCGTCTCGGCTCGGCCAGGTTCGCATCAGTCGGTTGTGCAGCGGGAAGTCTTCGGTCAAGACAAGCGAGGCGGCATGCGCCCAATAGTGGAATAGCTCTTTGCGCTTGTAGGTCGCGTCGCTGAGCTGTGCCGGCTTGTAACCAGGGCCGAGTCGGCTGAACATCACGATGTTCTGAGTGCGCGCAATTGCCGAGATCGGATCGACCTGGATGCAGCGGATCTGCCGCGCAACTTTCAACAGTCCCTTTGCCGTCGGCTTGGGAAGAGTGCCGGACAATCCCTGTTTAGAGATGGCGAGTCTTCGGGCCGCGTCGATGCTGATCCTCAGGGGTTCGGGCATCCGGAGATGTTACGTAGAGCGATGGGGGTGCGAGTGCACCACCACAAAGATGTCAGGCTGAGAAAACAGATCCTTCGGACACGGACGACGTGCCGTAAGTCTGAGCCAGCTCGCCTAGACAAGCGATGTCGACGGACGCTCGTCGACTGCGAGTGATCACGGTGATGAAATGCTCGGGATACGCCTTCTCGGCGCGCCAGCCTTTCTGCGACTGGACCACGCGGCCCCACAACTTCACGCGGCCCACCACGATTGCTCGCTCCCAGCGCATGGCCCTGGCCCACTTCAGCGCGGGCTCCAGCTCCGTGTAGGCGTGGATCCCGCAGCCGTGATCCAACGCAGGGACCTCGTCCTTACACGGGGAGAGTGCGAGACAATCAGCGGCGAACGGCTCGAACGCCCGCCACAACGGCTGCTCCGTCGTGAACCCCGACGACGCGCTGTGCAAGAGCCCCATGCCGTCCAAGCCCCAAACGCGGTAGCCGAGGATGGGTGTAGGCGAGTCGGGGATCGATGAGCTTGTCATCGAGTGCTCAGGCGGGAACCGAGACGCGTTCCGGGTCCCGCTCGGGCTCGGGAGGAGTAGCGGGCTGCTCCTTCGGCACCGGGTCCTCGGCCGGCTCTACGATTACGACGCGCTCGGGCTTTCCGATGTCCACCTCGCGATGGTCGGCCGCGGACGAAGTCATGCCAATAGCCCTTTTGGGTGGTTCTTCCGTTTCGTGCCTGCCCGTCTCGGGTATCTCTGGCTCAACAGCAAATCAAGTAAGCAGCAGGAGGGGTCATGGAGATTGTCGGGCTCGTGGCGCGCATCATGTTTTCGGCGATGTTCGTCTCGTCTGGGATCAACCACATCACCAAGCGCAAGTACATGGCCGAATACGCAGGTCAGATGGGGGTTCCGGCAGCGGCCGCGCTCGTTCCGCTTTCCGGTCTGATGATCTTTGCGGGAGCCGCGATGGTCGCGCTTGGGTTATTCGGAGACCTGGGGGCCGTGTTGATCGCTGCTTTCCTGATCCCGACGGCTCTCTTGATGCATCCGTTCTGGCGGTTCGATGATTCTCAGCAGCGCATGCAGCAACAGATCCACTTCATGAAGAACCTGACCATGGCCGGCGGTGCTCTGGCGCTCGTCGCATTCTTCATGTGTCAGGGCGGCGGTTTGTCGATCACGGGAGCTCTGTTCAGGTAGCCGTCGCGAGGGGTCGGTCCCTCGCTTCTAAACAAAGCCGCGACCGCGGCTTGGTCTCGCGGCAGGCTAATCTTTCGCATGAGCGACCCGGGTCGAACAACTCGAAGCTTCGAGGAGCTGCAAGCCGATCTCCGCGCGCATTTCACCGACCGCGGGATATCCGAGCTCACCGAGGGCACGATCGTCGTTCTCCCGTCGATCACCTTTCCACCTGAGGAACTGCGGAAGATCGTCGGGATCATTCGATACGAAGAGCGACTGCTATGTCTGCTTCTGTGGCTTCGAAGCCCCGCGCTCAAGGTGGTGTTCATTTCGTCCCTACCTGTTGATCGCTCGGTTCTCGATTACTACCTATCTTTCTTGCCTGACCCCGAGGATGCCCGGCGGCGGTTGACGCTCGTGTCGCTCGATCAACCGGAGACGGGAGCGCTGAGTCAGAAACTAGTGGGGCATCCATCTCGCCTCGACGGCATCCGTGACTTGATCCGTGCGGGACCCACCTATCTGCTGCCTTTCAACGTGACTCCGTGGGAGCGCTTCATCTCCGAAGCTCTCGACGTACCGATCTACGGGCCGAGCCCCGATCTGGCCGAGCTGGGTTCCAAGAGTGGGTCGCGGCGCGCCGCGAGAGCGGCCGGCGTTCCGGTGCTCGAAGGAAGTGAAGATCTTTTCTCGCTGGACGAGATCGACGCCGCTTTGGACCGGCTGAAAGAGCGAAGACCCGATGCGACTCACGCGGTCATAAAGCTCAACTACGGCTTCTCGGGACAAGGAAATGCGATAGTCGATCTGACCGAGCGCGCATCGTCGATAGACGAGGCACCGACCGTGTTCTGCGCGGACGAAGAGTCGTGGGAAACCTTCAGGCCCAAGATCGAGCGCGAGGGCGCGATCGTCGAGGAACTCTTACAGGGGACCGGCGTTCATTCGCCCAGCGCGCAGATGCGGATCGTTCCGCATGGCGATATCGAGATCGTCTCGACGCACGATCAGATCCTTGGGGGCCCGGATGACCAGGTCTATCTCGGCTGCCGCTTCCCGGCTCGCGACGAATATCGACTACCGATCCAGGAGCACGCGGTTAAGATCGCCTCCGAACTTGCGGAGCATGGAGTCATCGGCACGTTCGGCATGGACTTCCTGGTCACGGCTGCTCCCGAGTCGAAGGTCTACCTCAGCGAGATCAACCTTCGAATGGGCGGGACGACACATCCGTACCTCATGACCCATCTCGCAACCGGCGGCGTGTATGACGAAGCATCGGGTTTGCTCACGTGCAACGGCGCCACCAAGTTCTACATCGCGACAGACAACTTGAAGGCGGACGCGTACAAAGCGTTGAAGGCAGGCGAGGTGATCTCGCTCATCGAGGACGAGGGACTTGCATTCGATGACTCGACGCGCAAAGGCGTGATGCTCCATCTGCTCGGCGCTCTTACTGATTACGGAAAATTGGGAATGACGTGCGTGGGCGATTCTCGAGCCGAAGCCGACACGATCTACGAGCAGGCGGTGGCCGCCCTAGACGCTCTTGCCGGCCGGAGGCGGTCCTAGCTCCGTTTCTCTGGTCGGCTCGACGGGTAAACCCAAGTAGGAGCACATCTATCTAGGGAGAAAGCATGAGCACCCAGTTCCCAAAGTCGAGTCAGGAACCGGAATTCGGCCGGGACCCTGTTGTTGCCGGGCCGGGTCTGGTTACGACCAAGGCTCAGGCCAAGGGCGGCGCGATGGGGCTCGTGGTCGGCGCAGTCATCGGAGCGATCGTCGGGGTCATCGTTGGTGCTATCGCCTTCGGTGGAGCTTCTGGGATCGTTATCTCGGTCGTCGCGTTCGCGGTCGCAGGGGCAGTTGCAGGCGGTGTGTTCGGTGGCTACCAGAGGTCGCGTACGGCCACGATCACCGAAGGTGGAATGAGGACACCGGGCTCGCCGGCCCCCGACGCGTAAAACGACTACTCGGCTAAGTCTTCGCTGCGGGGACGGAACGGTCCCCACTCGAACGACGCGAGGAACTGCTCTGCATCTCCATCCCAGTCGAACGCGCGGATCTGGTTGAGGCTGCGCCGTCCACTGAGCGCGCGCATCAGTTCGAACCTGGGTGCGGATAGACGGGCGGTGGGGGCC
>JBHELU010000094.1:0-3888 GCA_046262955.1 Actinomycetota bacterium
CCCTTGAGGGGCTCGACCAAGGCTTCTCGCTGGTCAACGCCCAGCAACATGATGACGAAAAGGAACAGCACCATGATCGCTCCGGCGTACACGATGATCTGGACAACGGCCAAGAAGAACGCGCCCTCGAGCAAGAACGCAATCGCGAGCGCGATCTGAGCCGCCACAAGGAAGAGCGCGACGTGAACCGCGTTGGGAGCGAACACCATTGCGATGGATGCGCCGAGCGCCATCACGAACATCACTCCGAAGACGACGACGTCGATGCTCAACGCTTGTCTCCGGTCGGTTTGATGCCCGCTTCACGTTCGGCATCGGAGAACCCGCGATCAGACGGCACGACTTTCTTCGTGTCCCAATGGCGCACGATCGGCGCGTCGACGATCAACTGATCTTTGGTGTAGATGAGGTCTTCCCGGCTCTCGGCAGAAAGCTCGTATTCCGTCGTCATCAGAAGGGCCTCGGTGGGGCACGCCTCGACGCACAGACCGCAGAAGATGCAACGCAGATAGTTGATCTGGTAGATCTGCGCGTACCGCTCACCCGGCGAGAAACGAGCTTCCGGTGTGTTCTCGGCCCCCACGACCTGAATCGCATCGGCCGGGCACGCGCCTGCACACAACTCGCAGCCGATGCATTTTTCGAGCCCGTCCGGATGACGGTCGAGGATGTGGCGGCCTTTGTAGCGCGGGAACGGATCGCGCCGGACCTCCGGATAGGCAACGGTGTCTTTGTGTTTGAAGACGTTCTTTATGACCGTCCTCATTCCCGTGAGGATCTCAGGCAACGCCACGGCGGATCCTCCTCGGGGTCATCGCTTCGCTGAGCCGCGGGTCGCCTCGTCCGATCCACAGAAGGACAACGAGGAACAGCGCGGCGAACGCTCCCAATCGCACCCCGCGAGACACGCCCGACGTGTTCACGACTGCGGTGACGGCGATCCATCCCAGCGCGGCCGGGATCAATCGTTTCCACCCGAGCCACATCAGACGGTCGTATCTAAGGCGCGGCAACGTCGCGCGCAGCCAGATGAAGAGGTAAACGAAGATCGAGGTCTTGACGACGAACCACACGATCGGCCACAGCCACTCGACAACGTGGGGGGCCGGTCCGTGCCACCCACCGAAGAACAGCGTCACCGCCGCGGCGGATACGACGACTACGTGGATGTACTCGCCCAAGAAGAACATCGCGAATCGGATCCCCGAGTACTCGGTGTGGAACCCGGCGACGAGCTCGGTCTCTGCCTCCGGGAGATCGAAGGGTGCACGGTTGGTCTCAGCGATGCCGGCCACCAAGAAGATGAAGAAGGCAGGCCACTGCGACCAGATGTACCAGCGCGGAGCGAAGCGGAACAGGTGTGAGATCTGCTCGAGCAGGGGGATTCCATTGAAGAAGGTGACCTTGTGCACGGTCCCGGCTTGAGCGGCAACGATGTCAACGGGATTCAGTGAGTGTGCAACCAGAACGATCGGCACCAGCGATAGACCGAGTGCGATCTCGTACGAGATCAACTGCGCGCTCGAGCGAACTCCTCCGAGCAACGGGTACTTGGAGCCCGACGCCCATCCTGCAAGCACGATCCCGTAAACGCCGATCGAACCCATCGCCAAGAAGAACAGGATCCCTACGTTCAGATTTGCGACCACCAGGTCGATCCGCGTGTGCGCAACCGTTATGTGGTCACCGAAGGGGATCACTGCGAACGCCAGGAACGCAGGCACCATCGCGGCGACGGGGGCGATCGCATACGTCCACCGGTCGGCCAAGCCAGGACGGAAATCCTCTTTGAAGAACAGCTTCACGCCGTCTGCAAGCGTCTGCATGATCCCGTACGGCCCCCAACGGTTCGGCCCGATACGAGCTTGCATATCGGCGATGACCTTGCGCTCGGCCCACACAGTCACGACGGTCACGAGTAGCAAAGCCACGAAAGCTACCAACACCTTGGCGAGAGAGATAAGAACGAGAGCGGTCAAGCTCATGCTTTGCGCACCTCGACCGTGGGAGAAGGCGAACCGATCAACGTATTGGCTCGGAAGCCCGGCTGGTCGAAGGGAACGAATGCAGCGCCTTCCGCGATGTCGGCGATCTTCGCGAGCAAACGCGACTGCACGCCGTTGCCTTCGACGACAACTTCATCACCGTCGGCGATCGACCGGGCCTTAGCGTCCTTGTCGTTGATCTCAATAAATGGCTTCTTAGCGAGTCGGTGCAACGCCTGCGAGCGCGACACCATCGCCCCCGCGTCGTAGATGAACCGCCCCGTGTAGAGGACCAATCCGTCGCCCGCTCGAGCGCTCCCGCCGGCAGACGCCGGTTCGGTAAGAACGGGTTCCTCAGATGCACCGGGGATCGCACCGGGTCGCTCGCGTGCTTCGAACGCACGCAGCTCCCACGAAAGCGGCCAGTTCTGCCCGGTCTGAAACGGAGCTCCCGCGCGAAAGCCCTTCGGGTAACGAGCGCCGGCCCCCGCAACCATCGCCGAACCGTTGCTCGGATCTGCCTGGAATGGGGTTTCGTGATGTCCCATCGCCGGTGGCCCGAGAGGGTCGCCGCGCAATGAGTCGATATCGACGTTCGCGTGAGAGTCGAGCTTCTTGATGTCGGCCCACACATCCGAGAACCCCTGCCACTTCCACTCGGAGCCGAGCTTGCCGGCTAGCGCCGCGCAGATCTGCCACGGTTCGCGGGTCGCGCCGGGGGCCGGTAGAACAGCCTCGAGCTTCTGGATCCGACGCTCGAGGTTGGTGAACGTTCCCTCACGTTCGGCGTAGGCGACACTCGGCAGCACGACGTCGGCTCGTTGAACGGAATCGGTTGCGAACAGCTCGATGGCGATGACAAACGTGTTTCCCTCGAGCGCGCGCATCGCCAACTCAGCGTCGGGAAAGTCCGCTACGGGATCGGCGCCCACTAAGACGAGTGCATCGAGCTCGCCATTGGAAGCCGCCTCGAGCATCGCTCGGGTGTCCTTGCCACCAGATTCGATGACTTGGTATCCGGGGCCCAAGAACGGGTGGACACCCATGTCCAAAGCACCTTGCGATCCCGCGTGCGGGACGCAGAGCAGCAACCCGGCTTCGAGTTGTCGGGCCAGCTCCACAGCCGCGTCGCCGACGGCCGATTCGTCGCGGCCCGGCGATGCGGGCCCCCAACAAACGACCGCCGGTGAACCGATGTCCGACGCGACCTCGTGCTGAGAGTTCGCAAGACCTGCGATCGCTTGGGCTTCACTTCCTGCTTGGCAGCGGACGACATGAGTGGCGAACTCATCGAGCGATATGGCGCGCGGCGAGACGACGATCAGCTTGGCGTTGTTCTCGAGCACAGCCTTGCGCAAGCGCAAGAACAGGACCGGCAACGTTTCCTTGGGGTCTCCGGCGGTCCACACGATCGTGCGCGCTGAATCGAGGTCGTCCAAGGTTGCCGACGACCCCGCGGCGCCATGGAGTCGGAGCGCGAGCTCGTACGGCGCGCCGGCATCCTGTATGCGGGAGTCGATGTGCGGGGTTCCGATGACCTCACGCGCCAATCGCGAAACCGCGAAACAGTCTTCGGTCGTCAGGTGCCCGCCGGCGATGATGCCGACCTTGTCTTTGCCCTTGAGCTTCTCGGCGGCGAGATCCAGTGCCTCGGACCACTGTGCATGCCGGAAGCTGTCGCCGTCCCGAATCAGTGGCGTTGCGATGCGCTCGTCCGAGTCCACGTAGTGATAACCGAAGCGTCCCTTGTCGCAGATCCAGAAGTCGTTGACGTGCTCGTTGGGAAGAGCCTGGCAGCGCACGAGTTTTGCGTTGCGCGTCTCGTTCGAGATCGGGCAGCCGACCGAGCAGTACGCGCAGACGCTTGGAGCCGATTGCAGGTCCCACGGGCGCGCTACGAACC
>JBHELU010000095.1:0-6904 GCA_046262955.1 Actinomycetota bacterium
GAACGGCACTTCCAGGGTCACTTCGATCTTGAGCCGAGCCAGCTCCTCTTCGATGTGATCGACCAGCTCCGCCATGCCCTCACCCGTGACGGCCGAGACGAGGACCCCTTCCCGGTAGCGATCGGCGATCTCGCTCCGGCGCTCACTCGACGCCAGGTCGACCTTGTTCATCACCAGGATCGAGGGCTTGTCCACCACGCCGATCTCGCCCAGCACCGATGAGACTGCAGCGATCTGTCGATCGACATCTCTTGAGGCATCGACAACGTGGATCAAGAAGGTGGCGTCGTTGACCTCCTCGAGAGTCGAGCGGAATGCCTCGACGAGCTGGTGCGGCAGCTTGCGAACGAAACCGACGGTGTCGGTTAGCAACAGTGCCCGCCCCGACGGGAGCTCGTACCGGCGCGTCGTTGGATCGAGCGTCGAGAACAGGCGGTCTTCGACCAGCACGTGGGCGTCGGTCATGTGTCTCAACAGCGTCGACTTCCCCGCGTTCGTGTAGCCCACTAGCGCACCGACCGGAGTTTCGGTTCGCGACCTCTGTTTGCGCTTAAGTCGCCTAGTGCGCTCGAGATCCTGAAGATCCTTCTTGACCCGTTGGATGCGACGCAAGATCGCGCGGCGCTCGGCCTCTAGTTGTGTCTCGCCCGGTCCCCGAGTGCCGATCCCACCACCGAGGCGCGACAGAACGTCTCCCCACCCTCGCAGTCGCGGGAGCCGGTAGTTCAGTTGCGCGAGCTCGACCTGCAACTTTCCTTCGGCCGAACGCGCGTGCTGAGCGAAGATGTCCAGGATCAGTCCGGTGCGGTCGATGATCTTGAGCCCGCGCTCGGCAAGCGGGTTCACACCAGCGATGTCTTCGAGGTTGCGTCCCTGCGCGGGCGTCAGCTCATCGTCGAAGATGAGCATGTCGGCGTCCAGTGCGGCCGCCACCTCGACGACCTCGTTCGCCTTGCCTTTGCCCAGATAAGTAGCGGGATCGGGAGCGTCCCGTCGCTGCATCAATCGGTCCAGCGATTCGGCCCCCGCCGTGTCGGCCAGGGCCTCCAGCTCGTCGAGCGACCACTCAGCTTCGTCGGGGGACGTCGAGCCAAACGCCGCGCCGACCAAAACGGCGGTCTCGCCCTCGGGCCGCGTCGCGTCGCCCTCCCGTCGTGTCAGGTGACGACCTTCCTCAAGCGTTCGACGCCCTCTTCCAAACGGTCGTCGGCCAGTGTCAGCGAGAAGCGCACGAATCCCTCACCCGAAGGGCCGTATCCGTTGCCCGGCGCCACGACGATCGCTGCGCGGTCCAACAAGAATGTCGCGAACGACTCGGACGTGTACCCGTCCGGCACCGGAGCCCACAGATATATGGATCCACGCGGAGGCTCGACGGCTATTCCCAGCGACTTCAGCCCATCGCACAGGAGGTCTCGCCGGTGTCGGTATGTCTCGACCGCCGCGGCAAGTGGCTCCTGAGGTCCTTCGAGCGCGGCGATCCCGGCCCGCTGCAGAGCATCGAAGATGCCGGAGTCGATGTTGGTCTTCAACCGCTTGATAGCTTCGATCGCGGGAGCCGCGCCGGCGACCCAGCCGACGCGCCAGCCGGTCATGTTGTAGGTCTTCGATAGAGAGCCGAACTCCACCGCGTGGTCGAGCGCGCCCGATGCTTGGAGGACGCTCGGCGCAACGTAGCCGTCGTAAGTGATCTCCGTGTAAGCCGCGTCGTGAGCGAGCAACAAGTCGTGCTCGCGGCAGAATTCGACCGCACGCTCGAAGAGATCGAGCTCGGCACACGCTGCCGTTGGATTGGACGGATAGTTGAGCCACATCACTCGGGCTTTGCCCAGCGTCGCGTCGTCAAGCGCTTGGAAGTTCGGCAGAAAATCGTTGTCGGGTCCAAGCGGCATGAACACGGCCTCGCCGCCGGCCAGGATCGTCCCCGTCTCGTAGACCGGATATCCGGGATCCGGGATCAGCGCAACGTCGCCGGGATCGATGAACGCGACGGGCAGATGGAAGATCCCTTCCTTCGAACCGACCAGAGGTTGGATCTGCTCGTCGGGATCGAGCTCGACGCCGAATCGCCGCGAGTACCAGTCCGCGATCGACTGCCTGAACGCAGGCATTCCCGTATACGACGGATAGCGGTGCGTCCCGGGATCGGCTGCGGCTTCTTGCAGCGCCTTGATGATGTGCTCGTGCGTGGGCAGGTCGGGATCGCCAACTCCGAACGAGATGATGTCGGCCCCCTTGGCCCGGGCTTCGGCCACACGCCGGTCGATCTCGGCGAAGAGGTACGGGGGGAGCTTCTCTATCCGGCGAGCAGTCCTCACTCGCGGTCCTTGAACTGATCCAGATCGATGTCGCCTTCGAAGACCTTGACCGCGGGGCCGGTCATCACGACCGAACGCGCGTCGTCGAGCGACCCCGGCCACTCGACCTCGAGCTCGCCGCCCGGCAGGACGATCGTCATCTTGTCGCTCGTGTCGCGAAGCAGATGTGCTGCCACTGCGACCGCGCACGCGCCCGTTCCGCATGCGAGTGTCTGGCCCGAGCCGCGTTCCCAGACCCGCATGCGGACGCGGTTGGGGCTCTCGACAACAGCGAACTCGACGTTGGTCATGCGCGGGAACATCTCGTGGGTCTCGATGCGCGGGCCGACAACTTCTACCGCGATCTGATCCGGGTCATCGACGAACGACACTGCGTGCGCGTTGCCCATCGAGACGCACGCAACCTCGACTACGCCTTCTTCCAACTCGACCTTGGCGTGGAGAGCGTCGGTGCCGGGCCACGAGACCGGGATCTCGCCCGGGGCGAACGCCGGGGCCCCCATGTCCACGCGAACCTGGCCCTCGGAAAGGATCGAGAGGTGTTTGGTCCCGGCCCTCGTGTCGACGCTTAGCTCGGAGGCGGAGGTCAGGCCCTGCTCCCGGGCGTAGAGGGCCAGGCACCGGATCCCATTGCCGCACATCTCGCCGAGCGAGCCATCCGAGTTGACGTAATCCATGAAGAAGTCTGCCCGCTCGGAGGGGGCGATCCGGATGACCCCATCGGCCCCGATGCCGAAACGGCGGTCGCACAGGGCTCGGGCTACGGGGGCCGAGATCTCGATGCGATCTTGGGGGTCGGCGAGCATCACGAAGTCGTTGCCGACCCCCTGATATTTGGCGAATCTCATCACTAAAGGGTAGCCGTAACGGCCCTCAACCCCCGGCAGGTGATCGCCTCGCCCTGGTGAATCCTTCCGCCATGAGATCCCGGATCGCGGCCGCCCTGGTAACCCTTGCCCTCGGCCTGGCGCTGACGTTGCCGGGCAGCCCAGCGAGCGCTTCGGCGGCACCGCCCGCCGGCGACATCTCCAAGAACGTCGAATACGTGACGAACGTCCCGCTGGCTTCGGCGATCTCGATCGCGTTTCTGGACCAGACGATGTTCGTGTCGACCGTCCACGGTCTGTACAGCTTCGACATAACCGATCCGACGAACCCCACGCTTTTGGGCTCGCTCCCCATGTACATCTGGGAGAACGAGGACATGACGATCGACACGGCAAGGAAGCTGGTGTTCATCAGCCGCGATCCACGCGGTTTCACCTCGCCTGCCTCGAGCGGCGACACCTTCCCTTACGGTGCCGTCCACATCATCGACGTATCCGATCCGCACGCCATGATCCAGCTGAATGCGTTCCTGGCTCCCGCGGGACACACGACCTCGTGCGTCGACGGGTGCAACTACGTGTGGGTGGGTGGGCCCTACGCGAACGCGCAGACGCAGCCCGATTGGGTCGGCCGTCCGATCTTCGGATTCGACGTGCGAGATCCGCTCAACGTCAAAGAGTGCCCGAAACCGATCGACACCGAGCGCAACGACGGCGTCACGGATTACGCGCACGATGTCAGCGTTGATCCCGAAGGCGTTGCATGGGTGTCGGGGGCCGGTGGAGTGCGCGGGTACTGGACATCGGGCCGGCACTTGAATCCGGTGACGCACAAGTACCAGAAAGCGACCGGCTGCGACCCCGTTCCGTACGCGGGAGGAGGGTCCCCCAAGAGCGCGACGCCATCTCGTTTCATGCACAACTCGTGGCGCGATCCCGGGATCGGCGTCGACGGCAAGAAAGGCAACGTCCTGATCGCGACCGAAGAGAACGTCGTCAGCGACTGCAGGACGTCGGGCCGGGCCGTCACTTACAACCTCGACGGCAGCTACCACGGCGAGGGCTGGAACGACATCAAGCACACACACTTCCGAATGAAGGTTCTAGACACATGGACTCCCGAAGGAGCGAAAGGCGCCCAGGGCTGTGACTCGGCACACTGGTTCACCGATAACGGCCACGGCTTGCTGGCGTACGCGTTCTACACGGAAGGCACGCGTTTCCTAGACGTCAGCGACCCAAAGAACATCCGCGAGGTCGGCTACTTCCGTCCGAACGACGCGAACACCTGGGCTTCGTACTGGTACCACGACTACGTGTTCGTAGCCGACTTCCAGCGAGGCATCGACGTGTTGCGCTTCCATGGGTCGAACTCGAGCCCCACCGTCACGGCCCCCATCTCACGCCGAGCACCGACGGGCGGACTAAAGATGAGCCCCGCCTTCGGGTTCCTATGCCCGTTCCACGCTCCTCGACTCGAAACTCCTTAAGACCTTCTCTGCTACATCCGCGTCTGCCGCGTCGATCCACGCGATGCGGGGATCGGATCTGAACCAAGACTCCTGCCGCCGGGCGAACCGCTTGGTGGCGCGCACGATCTCGTCACGGATCCGATCGGTGTCTGCACCCGGAGCGGCTTCCAGCACCTGCCTGTAACCGAGCGCTTGGCGCGCCGTACGACCGAGCCCGGCCGCGTTCAGGTCGCGCGCTTCTTTCTCGAGACCGTCCGCGATCATCTTGTCAACGCGGCCCACGATCCGGCTGTACAGAACTTCTCGTTCGAGAGTGAGGCCCACAACATGCAGGTCATAGATCGATTCGTAGCGATCCCATGAGTCGTTGGAAGAGAAAAGCTCTCCGGTGATCTCGATCGCTTCGAGAGCACGGATGGTGCGCCGTGCGTTACCGGGCTCGATCCGAGAGGCGGCGACGGGATCGATCTCGGTCAGTCGTCGGTGAAGCGCTTCGGCCCCCAGCTGCTCGGATTCCGCCTCCAGTTGCATCCGAGCTTCTTGCGACCGTGGTGGGAACCGCAGGTCGTCGACGACCGCCCTGAAGTAGAGGCCGGAGCCTCCGACGAGTAGTGGCAAGTGGCCCCGCGACGAGATGTCGCCGATCGTGATGCGGGCGGCATCGCGGAACTCGGCCACCGTTACCTCGCGTTCGGGATCGAAGACGTCGAGCATGTGATGAGGCACGGCTTCGCGCAGCGCGGCATCGGGCTTCGCGGTTCCGACGCCCATGCCCCGATACGCCTGCATCGAGTCGATCGAAACGATCTCCGCATCCAGGACGTTTGCGACGCGTACGGCGAGCTGGGACTTGCCCACCGCGGTCGGGCCGACTATCGCCGCGACCCTGATCATCGGGGTTCGGCGACCGCCACCGGATAACCGACGCCCACCGGTTTCTCGTAAGCGAGCAGGTGCGAGCGTCCTCCTGCGAACAAACGGCCATAAAGGTGAACGGTCGATGCGCTGCACGAACCTCCCCGGCTAGTCAATTCTGAAGCTAGTTCCATCAGATCGGCCGGGTCTCTATCGAGTGCAGCGACGGCACGGTCCTCGATCTCTTCGGATTCCCGTCTGTAGGTCAATGGAGCCCGCGCACTGAGAGAAGCAGATAGGTGCGCGCTCGCGATGACACACACTCTCGCGTCGAGATTCTCGAGCGCTTCGACCAGATCCACCACGTCGGCATTCGTCGAGCCGTCTTCGGCGATGCAGCACGCGACGACCGCGCCTTTGAAGTCGCCGATCAGTGAGAGCGCAACGAGCACGCCGTGGTCGATCGAGCCGTCGAGCGACGGACGTGTCCACGCCCCCGCCACCTCTTGTGTCAGCTCGGGAGGCGAGAACCACCACCGATCCTCGCCGGGCACGCCGAACTCTGACAGAGAACCGGTGACGTTCCGATAAACGCCCGTCCGGCCCCCATGGGGCGAGACGACAACGACCGCGTCGACATCTATCAGGTCAATCGAGGCAGCAGCACGCCGGATGCTCTGTGCCGCCTGCGCTATCTCAGAGCTCTCGAGCTCCGGGACGAGGAGCGGCGCGTGTGGGAGAACCGCGCCGCGCGCTACCGGCATCGTGGAAGGGCTACGCGCAGCTCGAGCACTCGGACGTGGACGCTGCGAGAGGCAAGCTCATGCGGGCCCGGTTGTTTCCGGCCCCCACGACCATTCCCTCGAGGAAATGAGCATGTGCGCCGGTGATCGAAACCATTCTGAAGTCACCTTCCCGAGCGCCGTCCGATGCAAAGTGAACCAGCTTGTTGGTGCGGGTCCGGCCGGTCAGCTTGGACGGATCTTTCTTGGACGCGCCTTCGACGATCACCTCGTGCGTCGCGCCGACATCGCCCGCGTTCCGCTCGGACGAGATCGCCTCTTGCAAGTGCGTGAGCCGGTCGTACCGTTGTTGCACCACAGCCTTCGGGAGATGGCCGTCCATGCCTTGCGCCTCGGTCATTGGGCGTGACGAGTACTGGAAAGTGAATGCGGCGTCGTACCGCGCTTCTTCGACAAGCGAAAGAGTCTGGTCGAAATCTTCCTCGGTCTCGCCCGGGAAGCCGACGATGATGTCCGTCGTGACCGCGACGTCGGGGATCGCGTCGCGCACCATCTGAACTTTCTCCAGATAGCGCTCTCGACTGTAGGCACGCTTCATGCGCTTGAGCACTTGGTCCGACCCCGCTTGCACGGGCAAGTGGATGTGCTCGCAGACCGACCGGCACTCGGCCATCGCGGCGACCGTGTCC
>JBHELU010000096.1:0-3954 GCA_046262955.1 Actinomycetota bacterium
GTATAGAGCGGTCGCTCCGCAGATCAAGAAAGGTGACGCGACCTGTTCGAAAGCGACATCGAACAAAAAGAAGCATAGGCACTAGCTCGAGACCGGAGGTCGGAATGCTCAAGGATGCGCGCGTCCACCCAACCCTGCCCGCTCAGGACTTCGACAGAGCCAAAGCCTTCTACCGAGACAAGCTGGGATTGGAGCCCTCCTCGGAGATGGCCGGTGGAGCTTTCTACGACGCGGGCGAGGGCTCGAGGTTCCTTTTGTTCCCAACCCAGGGGCAGGCAAGCGGCACCCACACCCAGCTCGGATTCACCGTTGCCGATCTGGAGTCCGAGGTCCGTGACCTCCAGGGCCGTGGTGTCGAATTCGAGGAGTACGACTTCCCCATGCTGAAGACCGATAACGGCATCGCGACCACGGCCGTTGGCAAGTCGGCGTGGTTCAAGGACTCCGAAGGAAACATGATCGGGATGATCCAGTTCAACGACGAGGCCGGTTAGAAGTCGCCCCTAGTCCTTATAGGGGTCGAAGACGTCGGCCCCCGCCATCGCAACGCCCATCGGCTTCAGTGTATGAAGGACCTTGATGGTTAGCGCGTGCTCGTCGAGCACATCGTTTAGGCGCCGGTAGACCTGAGGAGCTTCGTCCAGGCCGGCGCCGCGCAGTTCGACACCTTTCTTTTCGACCCAAGCTTTCATCTCTTTGGGGTCCACCGCGCCGGGTGACACGATCTCGCGACGGCGCTTCCCGTCCGGTCCCTTGCGCCACCGGAGCTTGCCTGCAGCTTGTCGCCGAGACATTACGCGGCCGGCGCCGTGGACGGTCGAGGCGAGAGCTCGGCCCTGTTCCTCTGTCGGCTCGGTTCCCTCGACGATCACCGCGTCGTCGCCCATCGATCCACCGACGAAGCCACGCTGTCCTGGGAACGCCGGCGTTGCGCCCTTTCGAACGACGATGACGTCCTCACCGTCGTGCGTCTCGCGCCATGCGTAGTTGTGGTGGTTGTGTACTTCGTCCTCGATGTGCGCGCCGATGATCTCGCACACTTGATCGACGACGAGATCGCGGCCCGCATACGCGAACCGTCCTGCAAGCTCCATCAAAGCCCAGTAGTCGTCACCCATCGATGTACCGAGATTGATGACGGTGGGAGCTTCCTGCATCGACTCACCGTGTGGACGCTCACCCCATTTGGATCCCTTGGCCAGATTCATGAATCCCGTGCAGATCGTGTGACCCAGCCCACGTGATCCGAAGTGGACGCCGATCCACACACGGCCATGTTCGTCCTCGAAGACGTCGACGTAGTGGTTGCCCGAGCCAACCGATCCCAACTGGCGAGCGAAGCGCTGCTTCTTGGAAGCGAGTTCTGTATTGATGCTCCATGCGGGATCATCGAAGAGCGGATGAGCGATACCGCGACCGCTCTCGGAACCGATCCCGAAGGCAACCTTTGCGAAGACCGTGTCCATGATCTTCGCCATGTCGTCGCGGATCTCTTCCGCGCGTAGATCCGTCAGAGCGGCTTTGTTTCCGCACGAGATATCGAAACCGACTCCGTTGGGGCTGATCGCGTCGCGGTAAGCAACCACTCCCCCGATCGGCATCGCGTAGCCCAGATGCCCATCGGCCATGAGAGCTGCCGCGGCCACGCGCCCGTCCGCGGCCGATCGCTGGATCTGGTCGATCGTGTTCTGGTCGTGCTCGCCCCATACGGGAACGCCGTCGATTACCCGCATAGCCCTTGTCTATCCCGCTTAGCGGACCTTTTGGCGGGGATTGATCAATAGATCTCGGGCGTTCGGTCGATCCAGGGGGCGGCCTCTTCGATCTGCGAGGCCACCCGGACCAGAACGTCCTCTCGACCGTAGCGACCCACGAGTTGCGCGCCGATCGGCAATCCCTCGTGCCAGTCGGCGGGAACGGATATGGCGGGCTGGCCGGTCACGTTGAAAGGAGCAACGAAGTTGACGATTGCGCTGGACTTCAGTAGCCCGCGCATCGGGTTGTCTTCGGTGGGGACCCACTCGCCGTGAGGTGGTGGAGGCTCAGCGATCGATGGCGTGAGCAGCAGATCGAAATCTTGGAACCAGCCGGCCCCCCTGCGTGCTGCGAGATGGATCGACTCGATCGCGTCGAGGTATTGGGGGCCGGTCACGGAAGCCGCCAGTTCTGCGAACGACCATGTCCCGGCCTCGACGTCATCCTGTGTGATCGCCTTCCCGGTCTTTGCGCTCCACGCGTCGAGCTCGTAGCGCGTCCACGAAGCGATGATCGTGACGACGTGTAGCGGGAGCACCTCGCTGTCGAGCTCCGCCGGCGAAGAAATCTCAATTTTGTGCCCGAGGCCTTCGAGGAGCTCACCGATCTTCTCGGCGGCCGCAGCGCAAGCCGGATCCACCTGTGTCGCATCGCCGAATGCCGTCGTGCGCAGACCGATCTTCAACGAGCCTGGATCGGCACCGACCTCTTTAACCAGGGGCCGCTCGAGGAGCGGCGCGGTATAGGGATCGCCCGGCATCTCGCCGCTCATCACGTCGAGCACCCCGGCGGCGTCGCGCACGGACCGCGCGAGCGCACCACGTACTACGAGCCCATGCCATGCCTCGCCCTGATCCGGCCCCAACGAAACGCGTCCGCGCGTGGGCTTCAGACCGACCAACCCGCATTCACTTGCAGGGACGCGGATCGAGCCGCCACCGTCGCCCGCAGTGCCGGTCGCAACCATCCGGCTTGCAACTGCGGCAGCGGTACCACCGCTGGAACCGCCGGGCGAGTGCCCAAGCTTCCACGGATTGTGTGTTGGCCCGTACGACTCGGGCTCGGTCGTGGGGATCAGACCGAGCTCAGGACAGTTCGTCTTGCCGACGAAAACGAAACCCGCATCGCGCAGCTTCGCGTGCGAGTAGGAGTCGTTTTCCTCGGTCCATCCGATCTCTTTGAGGAACCGCATGCCGCAGTGAAAGGGATCGCCGGCGGTGTGACCATCCAGGTCCTTGACGACCATGGGCACTCCGGCGAACGGGCCCTCGGGTCCCGCGGCCGCGGCGTCGAGAGCCTTGTCGAAAAGGGGATGGATCACCGCATTCAGCTGTGGGTTGAGTCGTTCGATGCGCCCGATCGCATGCTCGACCAGCTCGACGGGCTTGACCTCGCCGTTCGCTACGAGCTCGGCCTGCGCGGTGGCGTCGAGATCGTGGAGTTCAGACATGGACCGGAAGCCTAGCCCCATCTTTTCGACTTCCCGGCCCGTATAGAGACAAAGTCGACTTTGTGTAGGGGGCCGGGATGCGCAAGACAACTCTGTACGTCGTCGTGGTGATGTCGATGGTTGCCGGCCTGATGGCCGTGCTGGCCCCGCCGGCCGCAGCGACGTTCCATCTGATCAAGGTGCGCGAGGTCTACGCGGGCTCGGCTACGAACCCGATGTCGCAATACGTCGAGCTGCAGATGTACTCGGCCCAGCAGATCTTTCTCGCGGGACACAAGCTGACCGCGTACGACTCCACGGGGACCGACGTCGGCGACTTCACATTCACGAGCATCATGACCAACGGCGCGTCCCAGGCCTACGTGCTGCTTGCCACGCCGCAAGCCGAATCGGAATTCGATGTGACCGCGGACCTCGCGATGACTCCGGTCCTGTCACCCGCTGGAGGCAAGGTGTGTTGGGCCACCGATCAAGCGCCTCCGGTCGACTGCGCATCGTGGGGGAATTACAGCGGTTCGAAGGACGACGCCGGAACACCCTTCTCGGCAAACACCGGGATCCCACCGGGCAGCGCGATGCAGCGCAAGATCTCCGGGGGTGACGACCCCAGCAGCCTCGATGCAAGCGATGACACAAACGACAGCTCCGCGGACTTCCAGCTAGCGCAACCGGACCCACACGCGAACGGCACAGCCTCGCCATCGGAGTCTCCGCCCCCCACTCAGAAGAAGCACGCGCGCACGATCAGT
>JBHELU010000097.1:0-5093 GCA_046262955.1 Actinomycetota bacterium
TGCACTTCCCCACACACGAGATTGCTACCAACCTTTGGCCTTTGGGGCCTTGGGTGTCACGTCAGTGGCTACCTTGCGGTGCCCGCCCACGAGACGTCGCAGAAGATAGCGACGCGATAGCGCGAGCGTCAAGTTCGCAAAAGTGTGGACACACCAACGAACATGCAGGTCATCGCAATCGAAATTTTTCTTCGCGAAGTGCAAGTTTCGTCGTGAGGTACAGAAACGTTCTGATCAGTTCATGGGCCCTTAACAGATGCAGGCCTCCGAAGCTCCGAACTCGACCAGACATTCGTAGAGATCCGCGAATCGATCGGCCGCGGAATCCCACGAAAAGCTTTCTGCGACGTCGACTGCGGCGTTTGAGAAATCAGTAAGAAGAGCGTCGTCGGTCAACAGGGTTTTAAGTCGACCGGCGAACTCTGTCGCGTCTCGCTGCTCGACGAGGAAGCCTGATCGATCGTCGAGCACGACGTCTTTCAGTCCGCCGACGGCGGTAGCGATCACGGGTGTGCCGCAAGCATGTGCTTCCAGCGCGGTCAGCCCAAAAGACTCGCTGTGCGAGCAGATGACCAAGGCATCCGCCGCGCGATAGAAGACCGGCAGGTCGTCGTGCGGTTTAGTTCCGATGAACCGAACGTTGTCGGCGATCCCGAGCTCGTTAGCGAGCGACTGCAGCCGGTCCAGTTCCCCTTCACCGTCCCGACCGCTCGGCCCCCCCACGACCAGCAACAGAAGTTCCCGATCGATCGAAGGCACGAGCTGCTCGACCGCCCTAAGGGCCAGCTCGAGGCCCTTGAGCGGCTGGATACGCCCTACCGCCAGCAGCACGGCCCGATCGTCTAATCCCAAGCCCTCTCGCGCCGTCTTCTTGTCTCCGGGGCTGAACAGACAGTGATCCACGCCCGGTTGGATCGTCTGGATGCGATCGTGATCGGCCCCGTAAAGGCACGCCAGGTGACGCCATTCCTCTTGCGATGATGCGATCAGAGCATCGGCCGAGTCGATAACCGAGCTTTCGGCAACGATCCGTAGATCCGGCTCGGGGCGGTCGCCCGGAGCTAAGTAGCCGTTCTTCACGCGACCGAGCGTGTGGTTGGAATGGATCAACGGGACTCCCCACCGCTCGGCGAGTGCCACCGCAGCGATACCGGATTGCCAGTAGTGGGAGTGGACGAAGTCGTAGGCCGTCCTCTCCTGGCATGAAAACTCCAATACGCCATCCCAGAATCGATCGACGTGTTCCGAGGCCACCTCTTTGTCGATGGTCGCGCGGGGGCCCGCCTCGATCGAGATGACGCGGATGCCGGGAGCAAGATGTGCGATCTCAGGCGAATCGTCGGTGGCACGCGTGAATATGTCGGTCCGAACATCGCGCCTGAGCAAGGCTTCGGCCAGCGAACGGATGTAGACGGTCATCCCACCCGCATCGCCTGATCCGGGCTCGGTGAGCGGAGACGAGTGATAGGCGATCACTGCCCCCCGAAGACCGTGGCTCATTCGCTCACCTTCAGTTGGTTGAGAACCCGCACGTTGTTCAGGGGAACAGCCTGCCCGCCGAGTTGGTACTTGTAACGCTCGGGCCCCCGCAAGAAATCGAATCTCTCGAGGCCCTCTTCGATCGAACGCTTCACCAGCTCGGCTACCAGGACCAAGCCGGGAGAAAGTCGAGCGGCATCCTCGTCGTAAGCCGAGTTGTACAGATACAGAGCCTTGCCGAACTGGAACGAGAACGTCGAGGCCACCGGCTTGCCGGCGATCTCGAGGAAATCAAGCCTCAGCCACCCCAGGGGCATGAACGCGCGAGCGAGTCGCTCGAAAAAGCTCTGGATGTCGCCGAACAGGAAGTGGCCCTTCCGGCCCTGAGCGCCTCTGTGCATCTCTATGAAGGTCTTGAGGTCGACGTCCAGCGTCTCTTCGGTGGCCCCGCGCAAAGAAACATCTGGATGATCACGCGCGATCCGGCGTCTCTTCCGGCGAAGCTCGTGGCGCTCTTTCGACTCGAGGCTCTCGAGGTAGGCATCCCAGTCGTCGGGGAGCTCGAGGATCGCCGATGTCTCCTCTTGCTCTACCGCGAACTGAAACCCTTGATTGTCGGCACGCTCGACGAGGAACTCGGCAAACCCGAACGGGACCGGCATGTTGTGGGCGTCGAACTCGGCCCACTCGACCGGAACGTCTGCAAGCCAGGCGACGAGGGTCTCGGCGACCTGTGCACGATCCTCTTCCGAGCAGATAGGTCCGAGATAGTCGGTGAGTTCGATTCCGCCCACGAATCGGAAGACGGCTGCATCTTCGTCTTCCCTGCGATAGAGAGGAACTATTCCCCGAACGTCTCCGTCTCGGAGCATCGTCAGCAGGAAGAGCTCCTTGCCCGTACCCAGCTCCTCCCACCAGAGCCGAGACCATTCAGGAGTGGCGAATATGTGCGCGTCCGGATCCCGCTCGAGGAGCGCGCGCCACTCGGGTAGGTCGAAGCATCGCTCGTCGCAGTCAAGCCGCACTTCCAGAGGCATAGCGCTGGTCACAGTAGCTTGAACAGCATCCAACTCCGACCGATTCCTGGAAGGTCTCAGACGCGCCGCGAGCCCGCCTAAGCGGGCCCGCGTCTGATGATTCGGTGATCGCCCTTAGGACGCGCTGGCGACCTTGCTTGCTGCGGCTTTGGTCGCCTTTGCTCCGGCGTCGGCCGCCTTCTTGACACTGGTGGCCGCACCCTTGACCTGACTGCGCGCCTTCTTGGTCTGGGCCGCTGCAGTACGCGAACCCTTGGCATTGGCCTGAACGGCCTTGCCCACGCTCGTCCACGCACCCTTGACGCGGGTACGTGCGGTCTTCGACTGTGCGACGGCCTGACGCGTGGGGCCTGCGTTCTTCACGCGCTTCGAAAGCGACTTACCGCGCTTAACGAAGTCGTTGTAAAGCTTCGTCGTCGAGGTACGGTCTGCGATCTTGCCGGCGTTCTTAGCCTTCTCGACCGCGAAATCGCCTACTCCGACGAATGCGTACAGGATCTCCTGTGGTTTCGGCATCTGATTCACCTCCTTCTAGGTGTGCGATTCAACAAGGACGACGGGAGACGGAGGCTCGCTGGGGCCCGTCGAAAACGAGCAGACCCCAACGCCGGGTGGGGGGTGAAGAGGGTCGCTCCGACTCCCGCCAGAACTTCATGTGCCACTCACTTTCGAACGCACCGCTTTGGGCGCTGACTTCGGTTTTGAGACCGATGCCGCCTTGTCTTGAGGCGGCGTGTTGGCTTCGACGTACGAGCGATAGTGGTCGATGAGAACTTGCTTCTGGAGGTCCGACAGAAGTGGGTCCTTCAAGATCTCTGAAACGAGATCCGGGCGACGGTCCTCGTCGAGGATCCCGGCACGCACGTACAGAGTCTCGGAAGAGATCTCGAGGGCCTTCGCGATCTGTTGCAGGATCTCCGCGGACGGCTTCCGGAGCCCCCGCTCGATCTGTGAGAGATAAGGGTTGGAGATGCCTGCGCGGTCGGACAGCTTGCGCAGGGATAGACGGGCAGCCCGCCTCTGATCGCGGATGAACGAACCAAGCTCTGAGAGCTTCATGCGTCCGGCCGGCATCTCACTCCTCCCACTGGCTTACTTACCTCTTCGCTAGCTGTTATAGCACGTTTGCATAACAGTTGCAAGCAAACTAAGGTGGGGGGCGATGCCACTGAAAAGCGCTCAAAGAGCCCGGTCAGCAGAACAGGCAGGGGAAACCTTCGCGAGCGGCGAAACATGGGCCGTGACCCCACGACTGGTCAGAACCCTGCCTGTAGTGCTCGCGCTGGTCGTTGTCGCCAGCATGGGAGCCTTCGCGGCCGTCGCCGTGCGCTTCGGAGCGAGCCCCGCAAGTCGGACGCAGCACGTGATGCCTCATCCGGCAGAGGCCGACGGAGCCGGCAGCCTGAACGCGACAGGTTTGCATCGTCATCGGGTCGCTCACGTGCAGCACGCATCTCGCCGCAAGAACTCGGTAGCGAAAAAACGTCAACACCCGAAGCACCACCGCGGAGCTGTCGCCAGCAGGTCGATCGTCGTTGCAGCGGCTACGGGAGATGGGGGCCGCGTGCAACACACCAGCCGGCATCGCTCGCATCATCACAAGGGCACGACCGGTTCAACTCAAGAGGGCGTCGCGCCCACTCACCCTCGGCCCGAACCATCTCCCGACCCCACACCAACCGCCACGCCGACACCCGCACACAGCCCGAGCCCGCAACCCAGCCCCTGCCCGAGCCCGACCAAAGGAAAAGGGCATGGCCACGGCAAGGGCCATCGCAAGGGATGCGACGACGACTAGAGGCCGCCCTCTTTAGCCGAGAGCGGCAGAGGGGTCTGCTTCGCCCGACGTGTAGCGCCGAACGATCTCCGCCTGGATCCGATCCATCACGTCTTGCACAGCCTTGCGGCGCGCAGACACGCTGCGCTCGTGGTCGGAGACCGAAGTGATGATCCCCTTGATCTCTGCAACCTGGAGGGACGGCAAGCGAGCTAGCGTCTGCTCGCCAACGATCTCTTCCACGCGCCGGCGTGGGATGTCCGCATTGCGAGGAACGCTGAGGTCCGGGGCGCGCTCGGGAAGCGACGTGGCGTCTCCACCCCCGAGCTCTGAAGCCAAGATCTGAGGCAGACGATCGATCAAAGAGTCGTCTTTCCCTGAGGAGCGACGCTCGATCTCCGCAGCAAGGATGTCTACCCGTGCCTGGCACAACCGGCGCTCGAACGACAACTCGCGCTCAACCTCCTTGCACTCTTCGCGCATCACTCGAAGGTCTTGTAAGGGCTTGGAATCGAGGCCGTCTAGGTAGCTCGGGTCGGCGATGCGGTCGCTCGCGCGACGCTTCTGCTCTGCCATGCGTTCAGCGTACCTCGCGGGTAAGGCCCAAAGTGAGGCGAGTTTCCTCGGGTGAGGCCACCCCGCGACCCGACGCTTCCGCCATCTGTGCAACACGCTGGATGAGCTGAGCGTTGGAGGTGGCACGCACACCGGCTTCGAAGTAACTCACGTCTTCCAATCCTGTACGCACATTGCCCCCCAGTTCCAGGGTCGTTCTAGTCACATCTAGATGCGATCTGCCG
>JBHELU010000098.1:0-4701 GCA_046262955.1 Actinomycetota bacterium
GTTGCGTTCGCGCTGGTGCGTGGCCCGGCCAATGCTCTGATCGCGCGATGGGGGCCGCGCGTGGGACTGACCCCAGAGCGGCTGGCGCGAGTGAGCTCAGTGCTCGAACGCAAAGGAAGGACGGCTCTTGCCCTGTCGCGCAGCACTCCAGGGCTTCGGACTGCGTCGGTCGTTGCGGCCGGAGCGTCCGGCGTTCGCGCACGCTCGGCACTTCCCCGGTTGATCGTGGGCAGCACGATCTTCGTGGAAGGACATTTCTTGCTGGGCCTCGCACTAGGATCCGTCGCGCGGCGAGTGCTGGCCAAGGCGACGATCGTCCTCGCCGGTTTCCTGATGGTTCTGGTCGCCGGAGGTCTTTTCTTCTGGCTCCGCCGCCGCCGCACGTCTGGGGAGCGGGGGGGGGCCTCGAAGCGTTCAGCGAAGCTTGTTGCCCCGCCTGTTTGGCCCTCGCCGCCGTCACCGAACGATTCGGCCCCGCGCCGAGCGGTCATTAACGCTGCTCGGCTGAAGATCTAGTAGTCGATGCTCAGCGTGAGCGTGCTCGCGTTTCCTTGGTGGAATCTGAAAAAGGCCGTCCCGCTGGCGTCGTTGTACTTGCCGGTACCGCCGACGATCGCGATCTTTGTCGGATTGTCTTTGGGGCCATGGTTGGTGAAGGATTGATGGATGTGCCGCGAGTTTGACTTAGCCCTCTGGGGGGCTTCCCGCCGCATCGGTGAACGCGTCGCGCGGCGTCTGAAGCGAGCCGAGCTGCACGACGTCCCTCTTGAAGAACAGAGCAACGGTCCAATCGACAACAACACGGACCTTCCGATTGAAAGTCGGGATCATCGCCACGTGATACGTGCGATGCAAGAACCACGCGGGGAAGCCCTTGAGCCGGACACCGAGGATGCGGGCGACCCCCTTGTACCTGCCTAGCGATACCAGCGTCCCCAGCTGGCGATAGCGGAACTCTTTCAACGACCTGCCCTTGATGGTCGCCGCTAGATTCTCGCCGAGTCGGCGCGCCTCCCGTAACGCGTGCTGTGCCGTTGGGGGAGCGACGCCACCCGACGCCAGGTCGGGGACCGCAGCGCAATCACCGGCCGCCCACGCGCCGTCGACACCTTTCACTCGCAGGTACGCGTCCGTTGTCAGGCGACCACGATCGTCTTTCGGAAGCGACACTCGATCCAGAACTGGGTGAGGCTTGACGCCGGTTGTCCACACAAGCGTTTCCGCTTCGAACTTCTTACCGTTGGACAGAGTCATGACTCCTTTCTCAGCCGACTCGAGCCGCGTTTGCAGGTACACCTCTATGCCGCGCTCGTGCAATCGCTGCAGCGCGTAGTTGCCGAGCCCCTCACCGATCTCCGGGAGGATCCCATTGGCCGCTTCGACCAGGATCCAGCGCATGTCTCGCCTGCTCACCGTCGCGTAGCGTCGAGACGCGTAGCGCGCCAGATCTTCGAGCTCCGCAAGTGCCTCGACACCCGCGTATCCGCCTCCGACGAACACGAACGTGAGGGCCCGGCTCCGGACCTGCTGATCCCGCGTCGATTCCGCGACGTCCATGCACGACAGGATCTGATTGCGTAGATAGATCGCCTCGGCCACCGTCTTGAAGCCCACGCCTCGCTCGGCGAGACCGGGAACGGGGAGCACACGCGATACTGAGCCAAGGCCAACGATCACGTGGTCGTAGGCAATCTCATAAGGCGCGCCTTCGACCGGCGCGACCGTCGTGGTTTTTCGGTCGTGATCAACGGACGTGACGTGCCCAATGATCAGTCGGGTGCGCTTCAGCACACCTCGCAGCGGAACGACGGCATGGCGAGGTTCGATGTTCCCGGCCGCCGCCTCGGGCATGAACGGCTGGTAGGTCATGTTCGATTCGGGGGTAACGAGCACGATCTCGGCCTCGCCGCGCCTCAGATGCTTCTCGAGCGACAGTGCGCTGTAAAGACCCACGTATCCACCCCCGCAGATCAAGATCCGTGGCGCCAAGCCTGCCTCCTCTCACCTGCGAAGCTAGAACATGACCGCCACGGCGCGCTCTGCTAGCGCCTCCGGCGGTCAGCTCCCGGACCCAGGAGCACGGAGAGCTCCCACTGCGAGACAATCTTCAGATGCCCTCCGATCCCCTGGCCTCCTTCTCCGCCACGACCCGGTCATGGTTCGAGGGCGCCTTCGACGCGCCGACTCCGGCACAAACCGGGGCGTGGCACGCGATCTCGTCCAAGAAGAACGCGCTGGTCATTGCGCCGACGGGGTCCGGGAAAACACTGGCCGCGTTCCTGTGGTCGCTCGACCGGCTGGCCACCGAGCCACCGCCCCCCGACAAAGAGCGATTGAGGGTTCTCTACGTATCGCCGTTGAAAGCACTGGCCGTCGACATCGAGCGAAACCTGCGGGGCCCCCTTTACGGCATCCGAGCCATGGCGGGCCGGCGCGGACAGCATCTCGGCGACGTGGCGGTAGGTATCCGGACCGGCGATACGCCTCAGGAAGAACGCCGGCGTTTCGCGACGCACCCACCCGACATCCTGATCACGACCCCCGAATCCCTGTTCCTGTTGCTCACCTCGCGAGCGCGCGACGCGCTTACGCACATCGACATGGTGATCGTGGACGAGGTTCACGCCGTCGCGGGAACCAAACGCGGCGCGCACCTCGCGCTGAGCCTCGAGCGATTGGATGCCTTGTTGCAGAAACCTGCCCAGCGCATCGGGCTGTCGGCAACCGTCCGGCCCCCAGAAGAGATCGCGCGGTGGCTCGGCGGGCGACACGAAGTGGAGATCGTGCAAGCGCCGGGCGACAAAGAGTTCGACCTACGAGTCGTGGTGCCGGTCGAAGATCTGAACGAAATGGGGACGGCTCTCGAAGAACCGGCCTCCGGCAGCGCCGCGGGAGCCGAAGCGCGTCACAGCATCTGGCCGCATGTGGACGAGCGACTGCTCGAGCTCGTCAAACAACATCGCAGCACGATCGTTTTTGCAAACGCTCGCCGTCTCGCAGAGCGGCTTTGCGCTCGACTCAACGAGCTGGCCGGCGAAGAAGTAGCCCGCGCCCACCACGGCTCGGTCAGCAAGGAGCAACGCCTGCAGATCGAAGAGGACCTCAAAGCCGGTCGATTGCCGGCAGTGGTTGCGACCAGCTCGCTCGAGTTGGGCATCGACATGGGAGCCGTCGATCTGGTCGTTCAGGTCGAGTCGCCGGACTCCGTGGCTTCGGGTTTGCAGCGGATCGGACGAGCGGGGCACCAGGTCGGCGCGGTTAGCCGCGGCATTTTCTTCCCTAAGTTCCGCGGCGACCTGCTCGAAACGGCTCTCGTCGTCGAACGGATGAAAGCCGGCGCGATCGAGCAGATGACCTACCCGCGCAATCCACTCGACGTACTGGCGCAGCAGATCGTGGCCATGACTGCGATGGACGATTGGAAGGTCGACGAGCTGTACGAAGTCGTCTCGGGGGCCGCTCCGTTCGCCGACCTTCCTCGCAGCGGCCTCGATTCCGTGCTGGACATGTTGTCCGGCAGGTACCCATCGGACGAATTCGCGGAGCTGAGACCGCGGATCAACTGGGACCGCACGACGGACGTCCTGACCGGTCGTACCAACGCGCAGCGGTTGGCTGTGACGTCGGGCGGGACCATCCCCGACCGGGGATTGTTCGGCGTCTTCATGGTCGGAGACAAAGCGCCCCGCGTCGGTGAGCTCGACGAAGAGATGGTCTACGAGAGCCGAGTCGGCGAGACGTTCATCCTCGGCGCATCGACATGGTTGATCGAAGAGATCACCCACGACAAGGTGATCGTTTCCCCGGCCCCCGGTCGGCCCGGCAAGATGCCGTTCTGGCACGGCGACGCACTGGGCCGCCCGATGGAGCTGGGCCGCGCTCTCGGGGTATTCATGCGGGAACTCGCCGAGCTGGACGACGACAAGAAGAGATCTCGCCTCGAGAAGGCCGGTCTGGATGACTTCGCCGTCTCGAACCTGATCGCATATCTCGACGAGCAGAGGCAAGCGACGGGGATCCTGCCGGACGACAGAACGCTGGTGGTCGAACGGTTCCGTGACGAGCTGGGCGACTGGCGCGTGTGTATCCATTCGGTGTTCGGGGCGCAGGTCCACGCGCCGTGGGCGCAAGCGATCGAGGCGAGTGTTGCCGAACGCTTGGGCATCGAGGTCCAGTGCATCTATACGGACGACGGCATCGTCGTTCGACTTCCCGAGGCGGACGACGCCGTACCGGCGGACTCGATCTTGCTCGATCCCGAAGACGTCGAGGACGTCGTAGTAGAGCAGGTCGGAAGCTCGGCTTTGTTTGCCAGCAGGTTCCGTGAGTGCGCAGCGCGAGCATTGCTGTTACCCAGGCGCCGGCCCGGAACCCGCACGCCTTTGTGGCAGCAACGCCAGAAGAGCGCGCAGCTGTTACAGGTGGCCTCTCGCTTCGGGTCGTTCCCCGTGATGCTCGAGACCTACCGTGAATGCTTGCAAGACGTCTTCGACCTACCCGCCCTAACGGAGCTGATGGCTCAGATCCAACGCCGCGAGGTAAGGGTCGTCGAGGTGGACACTCCGCAACCAAGTCCTTTCGCTAGTTCGCTGCAATTCGGTTACGTGAGCGCGTTCATGTACGAAGGCGATGCGCCACTTGCAGAGCGACGTGCTCAAGCTCTGTCGCTCGACAGGTCGATGCTCGCCGAGATCATGGGCC
>JBHELU010000099.1:0-6599 GCA_046262955.1 Actinomycetota bacterium
GCGCACTAATATCCCGTTGCTGTGGCAGAACCAATCGAGATCTGGCGCGAACCGGTTCGCGGTACGGCTATGCACCCAAGCGTGGTCGCTCTTCCGGGTCTCGAGCGCATGTTGCTGGGGACCAAAGAAGGCTTCACTGAGCTTCCGCCTACACATCACCTCACGGGCCTTAGACCGGTTGATGCATCGCCGGGATCGTCGTCTTTCCAGATGCCGGCGTCGCCGTGGCTGCAGACCGGGCTGCCCGGCTACTTCCCGTCGGGGATCATGGCGTGGGTCGCCGACGCACCACTGGGGGGCTCCATCCTCACGACCTTGCCTCCCGGAAAGTTCCTCGTCACTTCCGACCTGACCATGAGCTACCTCCGTCCCGCAGGTGTGGCCAGCGGCAGCTTCCAAGCGCGCAGCAAATTGATCCACGCGGGCCGATCTCTTGGACTATCTGAAGTAACGATCGAGGACGGCAACGGCCGATTGCTCGGCCACGGCACATCTCGGTGCTTCATCCGGGACTGGCCTCTGCCTGCCCCCGATCCCCCCGACGAGACGTACCGGCCACCTGCCTACGACACGCCGGACCCTTACTTGCGCCGACCGGTGCCGGAGATCGAAGTACCGCCCGGCATGTGGGACGCAAAGAGCGGGCACGACATGATCCGCGAGTTCGTTTCGGGGGAGCTGCCTCCCCCTCCGATATCCCATCTCATGGGCTTCAACTGGGTCGACACTCCGGAGGGCGAATCGCACCTCGTGCTTCCAGCGAGCCCTTGGCTGATGAGCCCCGCGGGAACCGTCTATGGAGGCGCGCTCGCGCTGCTCGCGGATTTCGCTCTCGCCACAGCCGTACAGACAACCGTTCCGCCGGCAACCGCTTACTCGCCGTTAGACCTGCGCGTGAACTTCTTGCGACCAGTCATGCCCGACGGGCGAGACCTAACGGCTCGGGCTCGCGTGTTGCACCGCGGGCAAAAGCTGGCGGTGGCAACCGGCACGATCACCAACGCCGACGGGAAGCAGGTGGTCGCGATGATGGGATCGACGCTCGTGCTGCCGGACCGTCCGTTCCCGATCGAGCGCGCGGTCGTAGCGGAAGAAGAGGCGGGGTCGGGGGACGACTAGCTCGAAGAGGAACCTTCTTCGGGAAGCTTCTTGAGACTGCCGAAAAGACGGACAACCTTTTGCGGATCGACCGCGATCGACATCTCGCGCATGGGAAATCGTGACAGATCCTCGCCGGAAAGTTCTTGCCGGAAGTCCAACTTCATCTCGCCGCTGCACGACGGATGGACCTTGTCCAGATCGAATACGACGTGGAGTCCGTGCTCGTCCAGCGTTATCGCGACGGGGCCCTCGGCTTTGGCCTCGTACGGTGCATCTACGAGCTTGCTTCGTCCTCGCGAGCCGATGATGCGCTGATCGGTCACTGCCAATGAGCCCAAACCCACACTCACACCGCCACCGGCAACGACTGCGCCCGGAACGCGACCTCTTCGGTGGAGCGCGACGCGGATACCTTCGGCTTCATACAGAACGGACTCGCGGGCGATCTCAGATCGGATCGCGTCCGGCATCTTCCCTACCTTGAACAATCGGTATAGGAGACCCATGCCCGCGATTATCGCCACCGGTTCCAACATTGCATAGGCAGAAGCTCGACCAATAAGAGCAATCCACCTAGACACTCCTTCAGGCAACGACCTACGATCGATTGGTTTGATGCCTCTGAGAGACAGGCTCACCAGGGGGTGGACCATGAACGCGACCGGTGTAGGCCTCGCCGTCGCGTGTCGCCGCGTTGCGCTGGCACTCCTGATCTGCGCACCCTCCTTGATCATCGTGGCGGGCCCAGCTCGAGCCGCGACCCTCACCGTGACGACCAGAGAGGACTCGGGCCCAGGTTCCCTGCGCGACACGGTCGCCATGGCGAACCCTGGCGACACGATCGTTCTGCCTGCGCTCAACTCCGATTACGCGGCGGACTCCGCGCCCATCAGGATCGACAAACCGTTGACTATCCAGGGGGCCGGATCGACGAACTCGAAAGTCAACGCGGCCGGCAACAATCGGGTGTTCGACATCACCCCCAGCGCAAGCGCGGGCGTGACGTTCGAAAGCTTGACGATCGCAGGTGGGAATGCGACGACCGCACCGGGCGGTGGAGGCGTGCTCATCGAGAGCGGGATGACCGGGCCGGTTACCTTCACCTCGGCGTCGGTCGAGCAGAATTCTTCGAATCTCACTACGGGAGCTTGCTGTGCGGGGGGGGCCGGGATCTACGACGCCGGCACCGGCCTCTTGACGCTCGACGGTGCCGACATCACCTTCAATACGGCCACCGTCGACTCGACCGCCGGATGTTGTCAAGGAGGCGGCGGCGTCTATGTCAACTCCGCGAACATAGCGATCACCAACAGCGCGATCTCGAACAACACAATTACGGTCAACGGTGTCGTGGCGGACAGCGGATCGGTCTCAGGGTTGTCCGGTTCAGGAGGGGGCGGTCTGTATCAACACTCCGGCACGGTGACCGTCTCCGGCAGCACTTTCTCCGGCAACAAGGCAACTGTGTTCAGCGGAGACAGCGAGCACGGAGGCGGCGCGATCTACGGCAACGGAGGCGCGATCACCATCACAGGTGACAGTGTCTTCTCCCACAACACCGCAACGGTCAACGGCCCCACACAGACCGATTCTCAGGGCACGCAACATTGCTGCAGCGGCGGTGGCGCGATCCTTCAGACAACCCAGATGGACGTCACCGACGCCACGTTTAGCGGCAACGTCGCATCGGTGAACGCCGGCGATTGTTGTCACGGGGGCGGCGCGATCTTGTCTACCGGGCAGCTGACGCTGACGCGAGTCTCTCTCACGGGCAACACGTTGAACCTGACCGGAAACTCATGCTGCAGCGGAGGCGGGGCGATCCAATTCGATCCACCGCAAGGACCCGACTTCATGACGATCAACGAATCGTTAATCAGTGGGAACACCGCCAACTTCGCCAACTCGAGCGACTGTTGCAACGGGGGAGGCGGGATCTACACCGACGCCCTCGGCGGCTTCTATAACAACACCACGATTGCTAACAACACCACCAACCTACCGAGCGGGAGTCGAAGCGACTGGGGCGGAGGCGGCGTTTACGAGCTGGTCGGTGGCCGACCCGACGCCTTTAGCAACGTGACGCTGTCCGGCAACAAGGCGCCGAATGGTTCGGGTGGCGGTGTCCTCAACAACGATGGGCCGGCATCCATAACGGACTCGATCTTTGCTCTCAACACCGCCGCCACAGGTAACAACTGCTTCGGTTTCGAGGGATTCTCTTTCGTTTCACACGGCTACAACGTCGAGAGCACACCCGACACCTGTGGTTTCACGGGGACGGACGATCAAGTAGTAGCCGATACGCTGATCGGGCTCGCGTCGCTTGCAGACAATGGAGGGTCCACGTTCACGCAAGCGCTGCAACTCGGCAGCGTAGCCATCGATGCGGGTGATCCCGCAGGTTGCAAGGATGGATCCGGGCAACCACTCGCGACCGACCAGCGCGGAGTTCTCAGACCCGTGGGCCCGCGATGTGATGTAGGAGCATTCGAGCTACTCGCAAAGAAGCCGCGCCCAACGACGGGCGCCCCCGCGCGAGTCAGATCCTCGAGTGCCGTTGTGAACGGCCGGATAGGCGCAAGCGATCTATCAACAACCGTTCGCTTCGAGTGGGGAACGTCAACCAAGTACGGACACAAGAGCAAGGCAACGACGCTAGACCCGTTCCTGTTCCCCCAATCGTTCCTTGGGGACTTGAATGGCCTGCCCCATCACACAAAGATCCATTTCCGGCTTGACGCGACGAACGCTTTGGGCACGACTAAGGGCAAAGACCGGACGTTCACGACGAAGAAATAAAGTAGCTAACCGGGAATCGGGGAGCCTTAGCTCACTCGCCATGCGTCCGAACCGTCCTCGGTGACAGTTCGGCCATGGCGCTCGGTCAAAGCTCTGCGCAATAGCGGTTCCCAAACTTTGTAACCGTTCGCGAATTGAGTAGCTCCGCTCGCCGACTCGATCACGATGATGTCCCGTACGGTCATCTTCTTGATAAGAGACACGCGCGTGACCTCGGCCAGCTGTAGGTCGACGAGCGGCGGTTTCTCCTTGCGGAGTTTCTCCAGGCCTTCGGCAAGAAGACCCGCCAAGACCCCGCCGACGGCAGCCGATTGCTGTGCACTGAATCGCTGATCCAAGAACAGGATGTGATCGTTAGTCAGGATCGCGTGTCCCCGCTTGTTCTTCAGCGGGCCGCCGGCCATGAGAACGGTCGCTTGGTTGTTCAGCTCGACCTCCGGAGTCCCCGGCGCAAAAGCTTGTTCGTCCACCACGCGGATCCTATTCGAGGCGGCACTCCGACCCCAACAAACCGTGGAAGATACGGCTGTGACGAGAGTAGCTGGTAGCTACGAGCGCGATGCGCGAGTCGATCGGTATATCGATCGCTTGCCGATTTGGCAGCAAGAGATCTGCGAGCAACTTCGAGATCTAATACATCGCGTGGACCCCGAGATCACCGAAACGATCAAGAGGACCACTCAGCCCTACTTTGTTCTCGACGGCAACGTTTGCGCACTGCTCGCCGCTAAGGACCACATCAATCTGTTTCTCTACGACGGGGGCATCGTCCCGGACCCCCACGGGATCATCACCGGTGGTCACGAAAACAAAACGGCGAGGGCCATCGCCTACTTCGAGGGCGAGAAGATCAAAGTTCGACCACTGCTGGCAATGCTCAAGCAGATCGTGGCGAACAACCGCTCCGGCGGATGGCGAAAGCTAAAAGGGTTCTAAGAGAAGAAGCGCGTCAGGATTCGTTCAGGCTGACGGCAGCTTTGATGAGGGCGATAAATGCCTTCTCGTTGATCACATCATCCTCGTGGATGTCGATCGCGCGCCGGGTATTGCCCTCGAGACTCGAGTTGAAGAGCTTCGAGGGATCTTTGAGCGAGGCGCCTTTGAAGAACGTGAGCTTCACGACGCTCTTGTACGTCTCACCGGTGCAGATCCCACCGTTGTGTTCCCAAACGGGAACCCCTGGATTGGTCGGCTTCTTCCACTTCCACTCCTCGACCACATCCGGGTCGGCCTTCTTGATCAGAGTGCGAACTTTAGAGAGGGTCTTGCCGCGCCAATCGCCCAGCTCTTTGATCTTTGCGTCGATCAGATGCGATGGTGACTCTTCTGTCTGTGTAGAGCTCTTTGCCACGTTGGGCTCCTTTGCTGTTGCGTCGGATAAGGCGTTCGTGGAGCTGCCGGGAATCGTAGGCCGCGAAGCGGCCGTGAGATGGGCTTCGGGCATGGCGTGGCTGCGACACGCTAGTGGAGCTGCCGGGAATCGAACCCGGGTCCCCCGACGCCGTGGCAGGTCTTCTACGAGCGTAGTCCGCGGTAGAGATTCGGAATCGAACGGCCCGCAGACTGCAACGTTCGATACCTAGCTCGGGCTGAAGTCCCGGCCCTCGCCCCGAGCGAACTTAGGCCGGCAAGCCTGCTAGGCGACGCCGGATCCCGAAGACGCAGGCGGACTTCGGGCCGACGACCATCGCTTTAGTGGATGGCGACCGTGCTATTACGCAGCGGCACTTATAAGTTCCCGAGCGGATTTACGAGGCAAACTCGGGGTCCTCGGCTCGCTTCTCCTGTCCCGGTTCATCAAGGTCGATACCAGTTCAGCCCCAGGACTTACTTGTCAAAGGTCTTTAGTTCGCATTCAGGATAACGACGGAAACTGCCGACCCGTTCCCTACCGGCGGCGACCGAGCTCCCGGCGCATCTGCTTCTCGGCATCTCTCGTCGCTTGGGTCTGCCGCTTGTCGTAAGCCTGCTTCCCTTTGGCTATCGCTATCTCGGCCTTCGCGAGGCCGTGCTTGAAGTACAGCCTCAGCGGAACGAGCGTGCGGCCCTGCTGCGCTGCGGCTTGCTGCAACCTCTCTATCTCACTCCGGTGAAGAAGCAACTTGCGCGGACGCAACGGATCATGGTTCTCGCGGTTGCCGTGCGAATAGGGGGAGATGTGGCACTGGAGCAGCCACGCTTCCCCACTGTTCACGGCCGCGTAGGAATCGGTCAGATTCGCTCGACCATCGCGACAGGATTTGACCTCGGTGCCCGTCAACTGGAGACCTGCCTCGAACGTTTCCTCGATGAAGTAGTTGTGGCGCGCACGCCGGTTCTGGGTGATCAACTTCGTCCCGTCGCCGGAAGTCTTGCTCCCGTTCGTCAAGTGGAGCCGACGAGCCCTTGGAGGATGCCGACCGCTCTCTTCAATTGAGCCTGATCCGAACCGTCGACCTTCACGTCGGGATCGATCCCGTCACCCGTGAAGTTCCGGCCGCTCGGTGTGTAGTACGCGCCGATCGTGAGCTTGAACGCCGCCGAGTCCGGAAGTGGGATCACATTCTGAACGGAGCCCTTCCCGTACGTCTTCGTTCCCACGATGACCGCACGGTTTCGGTCCTGAAGGGCGCCGGTCACAATCTCGGCCGCACTTGCTGTACCGCCATTCACCAGAACGACGAGCGGTAAGTGTTCGAACGCGTCACCTCGAGCGT
>JBHELU010000100.1:0-7261 GCA_046262955.1 Actinomycetota bacterium
GCAGGGGGTCACCGATTGGACCGCGATCAAGAAAGCATGCCGGCACGCGCTGGGCGAATACCTGTGGAGCGAGACGCGCCGGCGGCCGATGATCCTGCCCATCGTGATGGAGGTCTAAGAACGCGGGCTGACTAAGGCGCGGCTTGGTTCTCGGGATATTTGTCGGGCCGCGCGTCCATATCTGCCAGAGCTCCGACTACACGTCCCAGATTCACCCCGGCGCCGTCCCAGGTTCCCCTGATCGTCTCGCTATCGGTGACGATTCCGCGCTGTTCGTTGCGCCGAGCAAGCGTCGGCCCCCGAACCGCCAGACGAGGTGATGGACTGAGCTCGAGGCCGTTTTGGTTGAAGAAGTGAACGACGCCGTCATCGCCTAGCTCGACGCGATAACCGCCTTCATGAACGAGCCTGTGATGGAAGCGGCACAAGAGGGCGAGATTCTCCAACTCGGTCTCGCCCTGCTCGGCCCACGACTTGATGTGATGGCCTTCGGTGTAAACGGCGCGGCCGCAGCCGGGGAACACACAGCCCTTGTCGCGTGCCACCAGCGCGCGTCTTAGATGCCTTGGAATCTTTCTGGTCTTTCGTCCTACGCCGACGAACTTGCCGTTGCGTTCGAGCATCGTGAGGAGAGATGAGTCACAACACAGCTTCTGCACGGTCTCGGCTGCAAGTGGCCCCGAATCCTCGACGTGGCAAGTGCCCTCTTTTCCCACAAGGACATCGGCATCCACATGAACGATTACCTGGTAGCGCTCCGCAGCCGAACGCGACGCGAGCCCGTTGTCGATGAACGACCCAGCCAAGTGGACGAGGCAGTCCACGCCCGAGGGCTGCGGAGCTTGCGGGGGACCATAAGGGTCGCGACTTTGTCCCTTCGGAGTCTTTGTCGTCCTGATCCCACAGCTTGGCCCGCGCGGCTTCCAGTCCCTTTTGAACGAGAGCGCCTTCCTCGCCCGGAAGACGACCGGACAAGATGAAGTCGCCCGATTCGTCGAAGAAGTAGTTGAGGTATCTGCGCCGGTTGTTATCCATCTCGGGCTCTTGGTCGACCGCTCGAACTTTCGTGTACGCGCGGCACGTCTTGATCAAACTGCTCGCCGGGATCTGTGATGCCCAATCGACGAGCGTCTTCTCGTTGGTTGATTGCGCGGCGCGTGTCAGTGCGCGCGCCTGATGGAAGCTGATCTTGCCGGCCGAGAACGCGGCCGTGACGTGGGGGAGCTCCTTCAACTTGCGAGCGACGGACACGAATTCACGTGCCGCTCCTGGTGACATTCCGCATCGCCATCCCAACCAATGGGCCGGGGAAGTACACCCCTGGGTCGCCCATTCACCGCGGCGGTCGAGCTCGGCGGTTAGCTGGAGCTGACGTGCTTGGGCAGCGGCGACCTGCGCAGCGAGATCGGTCAGTTCGGTCTCGAGCTCTTCCTGAGACAGCTCTTCGACTTCCCGGCCGACCGCACCAGCGACCTCTTCGGCACCTCGACCAGCTGCTCCGCTATCGAACATATGTTCGATTATAGCGGCTCGCTGAGACGGGATGCAAGCAAAATCTGGGCAAATCGGACCGATCTCGAGCCGGCCCACAGGATTACCTGTTGCTTGCGTTAACTATTGGTAATCTTGTGCCCAAAGAGGAAAGGGAGCTAGGTTGGCCACTCAGACTCGCCGCCGGCGCGCGTCCGGACGATCGACCCCGGCCCGGCGCCCGAGCCGCGGCCGCCCGCGCTCCGGCGGGCGTCGACCGGCCCCCAGAAGGCGTCCTTCTCAACCTCCAGTCATCGCACGCGTCGCCTCGACCATCGGCGGTCACATCGTTACCGCGCCGACAGAGGTCTGGGGGGTGGTCACCGTCTTTGCCGGCGTGTTGGCGTGGATCGGCATCTTCAATCACGGTGCCGGCCCGATCGGAGCGGGGGTCCGTTACGTCTCGACTCTCTTCGTCGGAGGGATGGCGTTTGTAGTACCGGGAGCCGTGATCGCGGCCGGTGTGCTCGTGATCGTCCCGCGCACGCGCGATCACGTTCTTCGGATCGCGGTCGGCATCATGCTCGCAACCATCGTTCTCGCGGCGATGATCCATCTCGCGCATCACGATCGACCGGTCTCCATCCCACTCGAACGCCTGCGTCACATCGGCGGGATGCTCGGCGCCGTTATAGCCCGCCCGGTTTCCGACGCGATCGGCATCTGGGCGACGTGGATCGTTCTGCTGCTGGTGCTGGGCGTCGCGGCTCTCGTTCTCACTCGGACTCCCGTTGGACGCGTGTACGGCTGGGTGCGCGACGGAAGCGCAACTTCGTACGCGTTCCTCAAAGGTCTTGCCGCCGGTGTCGGCATAGACGAAGACGAGGAAGAAGACGAAGAGGATGACGAGGACTACGACGACTACGAGCTCGACGCCGACGAAGACGAGGAAGAAGACGACGACGAGTACGACGAGGAAGATGACGAGGAAGAGGAAGAAGGCGATGAAGTTGCTGCCACAACGCGTCCTCGCCAGCTATCTATCCCGACCGGGGACACGCGCTCCTTCAAGCTTCCACCTCTCGATCTGTTAGCCAAGGGCGACAACCGCGAGATATCCGCTCGCTCGATCGAAGAGACCACGAAGATCCTCGAAGCGACCCTCGATCAGTTCCAGGTCGATGCTTCGGTAACCGGTTACACCGCAGGCCCGACCGTCACTCGTTTCGAGATCGAGCTCGGTGCCGGAGTGAAGGTCAACCGCGTCCTGTCCCTGAAGAACGAGATCAAGTACGCCTTGGCGTCGGGCGAGCTGCGGTTCCTGGCCCCCATCCCCGGTCGTTCCGCGATCGGCGTCGAGGTCCCGAACCGCACGAGACAGCTGGTCACGCTCGGCGACGTCCTGCGGGCAAAAGAGGCCCAGGCAAACAAGCACCCGCTTACCGTCGGCCTAGGCAAGGACATCTCCGGCGAGTCGATGATGGAGAACCTCACCGAGATGCCCCATGTCTTGATCGCGGGGGCCACGAACTCGGGTAAGTCATCTTGTCTCAACTCGATAATCACTTCCATCTTGATGCGCGCGCGGCCCGATCAAGTGCGCATGGTGCTCATCGATCCCAAACGTGTCGAGCTCTCACACTTCTCCGGCGTTCCTCATCTCATCACCCCGGTTGTCACGGTTCCCAAGAAAGCAGCGAGCGCGCTCAGCTGGGTGGTTCGTGAGATGGAAACGCGGTACGAGACACTCGCCCACTCCGGCATGCGGAACCTCGAGTTCTACAACGAGGCTGCCGCACGCGGCGCGGTCGTGAAGCGCAACGAAGAAGACGAAGACCCACGACCGTTGCCGTACATCCTGGTGGTCGTCGACGAGTTGTCGGACCTCATGATGGTCGCCCCGTGCGATGTCGAAAGCGCGATCTGCCGCATTGCCCAGATGGCGCGAGCCGTCGGTATCCACTTGATCGTCGCAACGCAGCGACCCTCGGTCGACGTGGTCACCGGTGTGATCAAAGCGAACATCCCATCGCGTCTCGCGTTCTCGGTCGCGTCGCAGCAAGACTCGCGCGTGATCCTGGATCAAGGTGGAGCCGAGGATCTGATTGGGCATGGCGACATGCTCTTTCTGCATGCGAACTCATCGAAAGCTCGTCGCATCCAAGGAGCGTGGGTCAACGAGAAAGAGATCGCAGCTGTCGTCGGGCACTGCCGCCGGCAAGGCCACCCCGAGTACGTCGAAGGCGTCACAGTCGAGGAACCGTCGCACACGGCCGGTGCCAGTGTCGGCGGCGACGACGAGCTTCTGCAAGAAGCTCTCGAGCTGGTGGTCCGATCGCAGCTCGGCTCGACTTCGATGCTCCAACGCAAGCTTCAGGTTGGTTTCGCTCGAGCCGGTCGTCTGATGGATCTACTCGAGCAGCGGGGGATCGTCGGGCCGTCGCACGGGTCGAAGCCGCGCGACGTGCTTATGACGGTGGAAGAGCTCGACCAGATGGCTCCCACCCCTTAGAAAGCTCGAATACTCGCTCCTATAATCGAGCGACGCCCGGTGGGCGTTGCTTCCCCGCGTTAGGAGTTTTTCTAGAGTGGCCGAGCCCAAGACGATGGGGGCCTACCTCCGCGCTGCGCGGCGCCGCCGCCGTGTCAGCATCGAGAGGGCCGCCGAAGACACCAAGATCCGGGCGACCTTCCTCATGAGGATGGAGTCGGACGAATTCGACTTTCTCGCGCCCGCGTACGTGCGGGGATTCCTGAAATCGTACGCCCGTTACTTGCGCGTCGATCCGGAGCCGTTGCTCCAGGAATTCGATCGCTTGCACGGGGGGCCGCGCGTGGATGCGGCACAGATCGTGGCGCTTCAACGACGGGAGCGCAATCTGCCGCGTCAGCGCCGACGACTGAACAGCTGGATGGTCGCCTCGGTGGGCGCGATCCTGGTGCTGGTCCTGCTTGCGGTCGTGGGGATCGTGAACGCTCCCAATCCCATACAGCCGCAAGCTCGCATCGCGGCGAACACCCCTTCGTCGACACCACCGACATCGAGCGCGTCGCCATCAGCGAGCGCGTCACCTTCTCCGTCGAGCTCGGCTCTCGCGTTCGAAAACGGCGTCCAGCTGAAGATCACGGCGACTCGTGCTCGTTGCTGGGTAAAAGTGCTCGCCGCGGACAGCCAAACCGTTCTGTACACCGGCACGCTCGAGGTCGGACAAAGTCAGAGCGTGTCGGATCCGAAATCGATGACCGTTCTGCTAGGTAATGCTCCGGGCGTGGATCTGATCGTGAACGGCCAGAACCTCGGCTCCCCCAAGAACGGCGTGGTCGAGACGATCCACCTGCCTCAAGACATCAAGTCGCTCTTCTAAGCTGCATCTCTGATGTCCAAAGTCGCGATCGTCAGCTTGGGGTGCCCGAAGAACTCCATCGACTCCGAGGGTCTCGGGGGCCTGATCGGCGCGGGCGGCCATACCGTGATCGAGGACGTCGATGACGCCGAGGTCGTCGTGGTCAACACGTGCGGGTTCATCGACCCTGCCCGGCGGGAAACGGTCGAGGAGGTCCTCGATCTGGCCGAGCTGAAGACATCGGGGGGACTGCGAGCTCTCGTTCTGACCGGGTGCCTCGTCGCCCGCAGCGCTGACGACCTGCAGGAGTCACTGCCAGAGATCGACGCGCTCGTCGATTTCGCTGCTTACCCACGAATTGCGGAGATCGTTTCCGGAGCCGCTGCCGGAGGGCTCGAGACGAAGATCTTCGGCGACCCCGGAACGCGTTTCGATCCAGCGTGGTGGGACGCGTCGATGGCGGCAACTCCACGCCTTCGCTTCGGGCGCGCGCCGTGGGCTTACTTGAAGATCGCGGAGGGTTGTAACAGGGGTTGCACGTTCTGTGCGATCCCGTTGATGCGCGGCAAGCTCGTGTCGCGCTCGATGGAAGTGATCGAGCACGAGGCCCGGCACCTTGCCAACCAAGGTGTCTCGGAGCTATCGCTTGTCAGTCAGGACTCGGTGATGTGGGGCCGCGATACGGGTGAAGGCGGCTTGGTCGATCTATTAGACCGACTGGAAAGGGTCGACGGCATCGAGCGCATCCGCTTGATGTATCTGCATCCGCAAGGTGTCGACGACGCGTTGATCGGTCGCATGCTCGACTCGGACAAGATCGTTTCTTACTTCGATCTATCGCTCCAGCACGTGGTGCCCGATGTCTTGTCGCGGATGGGGCGATGGGGGAGCCGCGACCGTTTCGAAAAGATGATCGATCGCATCCGCGGCTCAGACCCGGCTGCCGGCGTGCGTGCGACGTTCATCCTGGGATTCCCGGGAGAGACCGATGAGGACGCACGCGAGGTCGAGGACTTCGTCGCTTCGACCGACCTGGATTGGATCGGAACCTTCACGTATTCGCGGGAGCCGGGCACGCGCAGTCACGATATGGAAGATCAGGTGCCGGAAGCGGTCGCCCGCCAGCGGGCAGAAGCGGTCGCCGGCGCGGCCGACGTGGCCATGGAACGACGCGCCCGGTCCCTCGTGGGATCGACAGTGAACGTCCTTGCCGAGAGGCTCGATCTCGAAGAGCAGACGTGGGCCGGCCGATCCAAGAGAGAGGCTCCCGAGATCGACGGTGAGATCAGGTTCTCAGCGGACGGACCGATCCGAGTCGGCGACTACGTGGACGTACAGATCACCGAGGCGATCGGCGCCGACCTGATCGGACACCAGATGGCATCACCCTTCTTATAAGAGGACGCAGCCGGTCGGACGTCGAACCCTCAACCATGAAGGGCCGTTCCCTCGTCGCGCTCCTTATGACGCTGGCGCTTGTGTTCGCCGCTTCCGGTGCTCGGGCGGTCTCGCCGGCGCAGTCGTCCCAATCCTCGATCAGCGCAGCCACGGCTCCGATGCGGCGCGCCGTATTCCGGCTCAGCCCCAAGACACGCCTGCTGTGGCGCCGCCTCGCAGCCCTTCCCACGGACAAGCCACAAACCTTCTACTGGACCCAACGGGTGCACGATCTCGATTCGGACGGCGCCCCCGAGCTGCTCGTGATGCGGATCCGCATAGCCTGGGACTACCCTCTCGGCTTCGGGTTCACCGGTACGAGCCACTTCGACGTCTTGTCCGGGCGCACAGGGAAGCGCATGTGGAGTCGAGACGATTCCTTCACCGACGGCTATCCCATAGTGCCCATTGGAGCAAACGTGGGCCCGGACGCCGCTCCGGGACTGATCGACGGCGCAGTGGACTTCGTCTCGGCAGGCTGGACGGATACCTTCGTGGGGCTCTCGGGTGACGGGACCGTTCTCTGGTCCCAGACACTGAGGTCCAGCTACACGTTCGCTGCGTCTTTTGTCGCCGTGAACGCTCCCGTTACCGTGCAGCGGCTTGCTCGCGATCCGGATCAGGCGACGGATCTCTTGATCGGGCAGTCAGAGTACGCCGCAGTTGGCGGCGAGACGCGGGTCAGCATCATCGACGGGAGCGACGGGTCGATCTCGCCCTACCCGGTCGTCGTGGCCAGCACAGAAACGGTCCCCATCCCGTACGCTGCAGGCAACCTCGATCGTCAAAGCGGTGAGGATTTCGTCGTCACGACCGACGGCCCCAACGACAACGGTGCGGTCGAAGCGTTCTCGGGCATCGATGGTTCGCAGTTATGGACTACACAAACGGATCTGGGCGCCGGGAGTAGCTACGTCGACCTGGCTCACAACCTGACCGGGAATCAAGAACCGGATCTAGTCCTGGCCTATCTATCGTCCGGAAACAACTATCGATACACCGTGCTGCAC
>JBHELU010000101.1:0-4101 GCA_046262955.1 Actinomycetota bacterium
CCGGCGCGCGCCCCCGTCCTCTTCCGTTCGAACGACGGTTGCCATCCCATCGACATGTCCCTGCACCAGATGTCCGCCGAGTCGATCGGACAAGCGCATCGGCAGCTCGAGGTTCACTCGCCGGCCTTTCCGGAGCTCTGCCAGCGTGGACCGCCCCGTGGTCTCCGACATGATCTCGGTCACGAAACTCCGGTGATGCACCGATGTCGCGGTCAGGCACACACCGTTCACCGCGATCGAATCTCCGGTCTCGACACGCCGAGCGATAGGAGTTGCTATCTCGGCTTCGGTGATGCCGCGGCGCGTTTTCACCCGCTTGACGACTCCCTGATCGATCACGATTCCGGTGAACATCAGGCGCGCTCCATAACCATCATCACGTCGTTGTCGAAGCGCCGGACCTCGATCGGTCGCCAGCGAGGCGCTTGACCCATGGAAGTGATGCCGATCGAGGAGATGTGTGGACCGTCACCCACCACGAGCGGCCCGTAATAGAGCTCGAGACGATCGACGAGGCCTTCGCGAAGCAGGGAAGTGGCGAGTCGCGCTCCCCCTTCGCAGTAGATCTCGTTCACCTCGTGACGTCCGATCTCGGCGATAGCCGCCGCGAGGTCGACTCCTCCGGGGGCTTCATCGAGCACGACGACCTCGGCCCCCGCGTCTTTCCACACGACCTGCCGGTCACCCGGTGCTTCCGAGGTCGTTAGGACGAGAACCGGAGCAACTTCCGTGCTGAAGATCGCCGCATCTCCAGGGATCCGGCCGCGCGCATCAACGATCGCGCGCAGAGGTTGCCGGTCGGCGGGGACTTCCCGCACCGTGAGCTCTGGATCGTCGGCCAGCACCGTTCCCGCGCCTACCAGGACACACCCTGCTTCCTGCCGGCGTGCGTGCACGTGTTCCCGGGCGGAGTCTCCCGTTATCCACCGGGCGGAGCCATCAGCTGCTGCCAGTCGCCCGTCCAGGGTCAGTGCAAGCTTCAACGTCATGAGAGGTCGACCGGTGCGACACGCGTGGAAGAAGGCGGCGTTCTGAGCCCGCGCTTCTTTTTCGAGCACTCCAACCGTCACGTCGATTCCACTCTCGCGGAGCAACTGGAAACCCCGGCCCGACACCCTGTTGTCGGGATCCTCGACCGCGGCAACTACTCGCGTGACGCCGGACGACGCAACCATCGGTGCGCACGGGGGCATCCGGCCGACGTGGCTGCAAGGCTCGAGCGTTACATAGAGGGTCGCTCCACGAGCATCGACATCTTGAAGAGCGACGGCTTCTGCATGTGGGGTGCCGGCGCCTCGATGAGTCCCTTCCGCGACGATCTCGCCTCCGCGCACCACGACCGCGCCGACGCGAGGGTTTGGAGAAGTGAACGGCGGCAGGGCGGCAAGCTCGAGGGCTCGCCTCATGAATGTGTCGTCTCGATCCTGCATGCCGGCCTCCAAGCTTCGGGACATGCAGGGCCACAGACGCTTCCGGCGCAGGCGCGCCGCGAGCGAACGATCGCCCTCTTCTTCCATCCGGACTCGCCCGGCGCACTGCCGGGTATCACCGTCGGCTCCGGGATCCCACCGGATCAACCGTTGCGAACGGTCTAGAGGCTCGCAGCGGGTCGCAGGCTCTAACTGCCGGTCGGGGTTCTCACCCTGCCCCGAAGAGGTTTCGCCCTAGATGATACGCCGAAACGCCAAATCTTGACCGCGCGGTCAAGGGACGCTAGGGCTTGGCGGGGACTTCCCCGAGCGGGGGGTCGCGCCGGCGGTCGATCGCGTAGGCAGATTTGGCCTCTTGCTTCGCGAACTGCTTCATCTCCGTCGCAACCTCGGACGCCTCCCAGTGAGAGGTGATGGGGCGCTGGCGGTTGGTCACGATTCCGATCGACACCGTGGTCACCGGGAACCTGTGCAGCCGGCTCTGCCGGTCGGGAACCTCGATGTAGCCGCGCTCGATGTCCTCTGTGTCGTAAAGGCTCGCTATCTGTTCGTCCCAGCACGAGATGACCGCGTCGGCCGTCTTCTCGGCGTGGTCGTAGTGCAGCACGGCCACAAAGTCGTCTCCCCCGACATGACCGACGAACGTGTCGTCCCCACCTTGTTCCTGGATCGCTTGGATCACGCAGCGCGCAAGCAGGCGGATCCCTTCGTCGCCGCGCAGGAAACCGTAGTAGTCGTTGAAGGCCTTGAAGTTCGAGAGGTCGATGTACATCAGGGCGAACGGAGCCGCTTTGTCAACTCGGCGGGCAACTTCTTCTTGCACCTGAACGTTGCCGGGCAGCTGTGTGAGCGGGTTGATCGCACGCATCTCGCGCGAACGGCGAAGAGCGGATTTCACGCGGGCTACCAGCTCGACGGGATCGAACGGCTTGATCATGTAGTCGTCGGCGCCGGCGGTCAGCCCCACTACCTTGTCGGCCGACAGCGACTTGGCCGTCAACATGATCACCGACATATTGCGCGTGCGGACGTCTCCCCGGAGTCGCTGGCATACCTCGAAGCCGTCGATCTTCGGCATCATGACGTCCAGCAGAGCAAGGTCCGGGACGAGCTCGTAAGCGTTCTCGAGAGCCTGCTCGCCGTCGGACGCGGTCGTGACCTCATAGCCCTCGAGCCTGAGGTTCACCTCGACGAACCTAAGGATGTCCTCATCGTCGTCGGCCACGAGCACCAGCTCGCGCTTGTTGTTCAACTGCGGCGTCCCAACACGTCCAGCCTTTCTCTCATGGCACGAGCGGCGGCCGGCGGATTTTTACCATCGAAGATGGCCGACCCACAGACCAGTATGTCTGCGCCTGCTTGAACTGCTCGATCCACGGTGGTCAGGTTCACACCACCGTCTACCTCTATGTCGGCATTCGAGCCCGATTCCTCGACCAGGCGGCGGGCCTGGGCGATCTTGGGGGTGACCTCGTCCAGGTAGCTCTGGCCCCCGAAACCGGGGCGAACCGTCATCATCAGCATCACATCGATGTCCACGACAAAGGGTGCGATCGTCTCAACCGCGACATCGGGGTGGACGGCGAGGCCGGGCCCGCTGCCTGCAGCCCGGATCTGGTCGATGACCACCTTGGGGTCGTCTACAACTTCGGGATGGAAGGAGATCCGGTCGGCCCCCACCCGAGCGAACCAGTCCACATAGCGTGCCGGCTCGCTGATCATCAGATGCACGTGAAGGGGCTGGTCCACGGCTTTTCGGATGGCCTCCACCACTTCGGGGCCGAAAGTGATGTTCTCGACGTAGTGGCCGTCCATCACGTCCAGGTGGAACCAGTCGACGAACTCGGTCACCGAGCGCAGCTCGTCACCGAGGTTGGCGAAGTCGGCGGTGAGGATCGAGGGCGACAGTTTCAAAGTCATAGAGCTTGTTCTACTCGACGCGCTCGCCCGGCGAGAGGTGCAGGCCGTTGGCGAGCTCCCGGCCGGTCATGCGCCGTTTTCCTTGGAGTTGAGCCTCGTCGATCACTGCGGAGCCATCGCCACACCCGACCAAGAGGTTCTTGGCAGCGGCGACCTCACCGGAGGCAAGGTCGGCGTCTGCCGGGCTCAGATTGAAGATTCGTAAACGACGTCCGCCCAAGATCGTCCACGCACCGGGAGAAGGGTCGAGGCCTCGCACGAAACAGGAAAGCTCTTCAACCGACCGCTGCCAGTCCAAGTGTGCCTCTTCATCGGTGATCTTGGCGGCATAAGTGGCTCGCGCGTCGTCCTGCTCGACGGGTTGTATGGAGCCGGCGACGTAACCCGTGACGCTTTCCACCAGCAGCGGCGCGCCGGCGACCGCCAGTCGCTGTCCCAATTCGCTGGCCGACTCGTCGGGTTCGATCTCGACCTCGATCGAACCGAGTACTGGCCCTTCGTCCATCCCTTCGGTCAACAGCATCGTCGAAGCACCTGTCGTCTTCTTTCCTTCCATAACCGCGCGCTGCACGGGGGCCGCGCCCCGATATTCGGGAAGCAAAGAAAAGTGAAGGTTCACGAAGCCGAAGCGCGGGATGTCGAGCACTGCGGCCGGCAGGATCTTTCCGTACGCAACCACAGCGGCAACCTCCGGATCGAGCTCCTCGAGAGTCGCGGCGAACTCCGGGGTCTTGGCCGACGCGGGCTGCTC
>JBHELU010000102.1:0-2773 GCA_046262955.1 Actinomycetota bacterium
CCCCTAGATGGCCGTCGGCCCACGCTTTTTGGTCGCGAAAAGAACCCATAGGATTTTGTCGGAAAAGGTTTCCGGTGCCCTAAATCACAATTCTGTTTGAGGTTACTGACGCTGCACTACGCACTCTTTCGTACACAGGACAACTGAGCTACGGCCGAAGCTTTCCTATGAGCAAGACACAGTCCAGCAAGACAAGCGCAAGTGATGTTCTGTGGATGCTTGTAATCGGCCTCATCTTTCTCAATCCGGCGGCTCACGCGGTTCTGTGGATCAATCAGTCAATCCCATTACCCGTGCTTAAGTCAGTCGCAACTTGGGTGGTAGGCATCTCTGAATCGAACGATGCACCGGCCACCCAGCCGGTGCAGACGTACTCAAGCAATGACCTCGACTGCGCAGACATTGGGCATCGGGTCTACGTCGGCTCCTACGATCCGAACAATCTCGACGCAGACAACGATGGATTTGGATGCGACGACTGGCCCCCGTAACGAACCTGATCATTGCGCTAGCGGGGCTGGCTTAGTGGATAGCTCCAGCGTTCGATAGTGGTTTGCTACCAAAAAAGGTATCTCCTTGAGAGGGAGCGGGGGTCCTCTCAAGGCGCAGCCGACTACCCTTTCCGCATGGCTGACTTAGCGAACGTCTACGAAGAAACGCGTTTGTCCATCATCGATCTCGCGCGCGCTCACAAGGACGACCTCACGCGGCCCGTCCCCGCGACGGCCGAGTGGAGCGCGCGCGATGTGCTCGGTCACGTTGTCGGCGACGTCGAGGGCATCCTGCGCGGCGACTTCCCAGCCGACTTCTTCGCCTCGTTCGGGGATCCCGATGCCGTCGTGAGCCTGAACGAGTGGACGGAACGCCAGCTCCAGAAGTTCGAGAGCCTGTCACTCGACGAACTATTTGCTCAGTGGGACGACATGACGCCCACGCTGCTCTCGATGATGCGCGGTGAGACCGAGTGGCCCGACGGCGTGCTCCCCGGAATCGCAGATCGCGCGATCACGATCGATCTCGGCGTGCATCGGCAAGACCTCCTTGGAGCGTTTGGTATCGAGGCCGACCGCGACGCTCCCGCGATCAAGATCGGGAGCTCGGCTTACGTCGCGATATTGGACATGCGGCTCCGATCGGACGGGGTGGGCGCATTGGCGATCGAAGTACCCGGCAAGCAGTGGACCGTTGGCGGCGATGATCCCGAGGTCACGCTGCGCACGGATCGCTTCGAGCTCTTCCGCTCGCTTTCTGGCCGCCGCAGCCCAGCGCAAGTCCGCAACTACGACTGGACAGGCGATCCCGAACCGTTCCTCACCTACTTCTATCCATACGGCCCCCGCGAGGACTCGCTGGTCGAATAGGGCTCTCGATCACCCTCGTGTTACCAACCGCCTTACCCTTGGCCGGTGAGTTCGCACACTCCGAGGGATTTCGGCATCGGTCGCTTGTTCGGGGCCGTCCGCGAAGCCATCGTCGTAGCGGACTCCGAGTCGGAGAACATCGTGTTGTGGAACGAGGCCGCGACTGCGATCTTCGGCTACCCGACGGAAGAAGCCGTAGGGATGCCTCTCCACACCCTGGTCCCGGCTGAGTTACGCGACCGGCATCTGTCGGGCCTCGACCACTACCGCCTTACGGGCCACGGCAACTTGATGGATCGGCACTCGGTTTTGGAGCTCCCGGCGATCCACAAGGATGGATCGCGTATCTGGATAGAGATGACGCTCACGCCCGTCGAACACAGGGAACTCGATCAGCGGTTTGCCATGGCGATCATCCGCAACGTCACCGATAAGAAGAAACTTGCCGAGGAAAGGGATCAGTTCGTCGCGTTCGTAGCTCATGACGTGAGGTCCCCGATGTCCGTTGTCAAAGGCATCACGGAAACACTGCTCGAGCGGTGGGACCTCTTGGATGACGAGAAGCGAACTTCATCTCTTCGAGCCGTTCTGCGAAGTGCAGACGCTGCCATCGCCTCGGTCGGCGAACTCGTAGAAGCTTCGGCTCTGGAAGGTGCACACTTCCGGTTCGATATCGCACCATTCGATGTCGGGACGCTCGTCTCGAGCATCGTCGAGGATGTCCAAGCTGCAAATCCACATCGCATTTTCCAGTGCGAGATGGAGCCACACCTGTCGCTGGCTCTCGGCGATACCCAGCGGACGCGCCAGGTCCTCGAGAACCTGTTGACGAATGCAATCAAGTTCTCCCCTTCTACGACACCGGTCCGGGTAAGCGGTGCCAAGGTGAACAATGCGATCGAGGTATCCGTAGCCGATCAAGGGAGCGGCATCTCGGAAGAGAACCTCGACAAGATCTTCGACAAATTCGTTCGCGTCTCGGCTCCAGATGAGCCCCGCGTTTCGGGGGCCGGTATCGGGCTGTACACATCTCGCTTGCTGATGGAGGGCCAGAGTGGGTGGTTGCGCGTGGCCAGTAACGAGGGCAAGGGAGCAACGTTCACGTTCGGCTTACCTATCTCGAACCCAGACATCGGTCCCGTGGATGTTGGGTAGGTTGACGGCATGGACGAGCGATTGAAGAAAGCTGCGGCCACGGCTACGAAGCTCGGAAAGGCTGCCGCAGTGCAAACGAAGCACGCGGCGGCCACGTCCGCTCCATACATAAAGGAAGGAGCAGCTGCGGCGGTCCGTGGAGCTCAGGTCGCGGCCCCCAAGTTGAAAGAAGGCAGCACCAAGGGGCTGGCCATCCTCCGCAAGCATCCGGAGCTGATCCCGATCGCGGCAGGACTTGCGATCGCGGTGGGTCCGGA
>JBHELU010000103.1:0-3592 GCA_046262955.1 Actinomycetota bacterium
CGCCCGACCTGGACGACGACTATCTGATCCTGTCGACGATCCACTCGGCGAAGGGGTGCGAGTGGGACGCCGTTCACGTTCTTCATGCGGCCGACGGGATGATCCCTTCGGACATGTCACTGTCGGAGCCCGAGGGCCTCGAGGAAGAGTTGCGTCTGTTCTACGTCGCGCTCACTCGAGCGAAACGACACCTGTCCGTGTATTTCCCACTGCGCTATTACCACCGGCGGTTCGCGTTCGACGACTCGCATCTGTACGCGCAGCTGACGCGCTTCCTGCCTAAAGATGTCCGCACGCATTTCGAAGAGGTAACGGCACCGGGGGCCACCGAGCCGCTGGATGTCGTCGACCTCACCGAAAGCGACGGACCGGTGTTCGAGGTGGCAGCGCTCTCGAAGCTCTGGGAGCGTTAAGCGCGGTAACTCAGCCACTGTTACGGGTCGACGCGGGTGACGATGTCGCTCTGGGCGTGATCGAGCCATAGGGCTCCGCCACCGCTCACTACGTCGAATGGTTTGTCGCCGACGGAGACCCGTGAGACCACGCGACCGCTATCGGGATCCACCTCGACCACTTTGTCGGTCCACACTTCTGAGACCCACAGATGTCCATCGAGCTCTGCGATGCCTTCGAGCACCCTCCCATCGTCTACCTCGATTTTGTTTGTCAATGTTCCGGACTGCGGATCTAGACGAAGCAGGTATCCGTCGCAGCCGGACACCCACAGCGCTCCGAGTGCGAAGATCTCTCTCGAACCGCACAACTCGCGCGTTGTCGTCACTTGGTTGGTCGCGGGATCTACCGAGATCAGGCCGCCGGTCTTACCCAAGAACCAGATCAGGCCACCCGCGGCGGTGACGTCCCATGTCTCACGACCGACATCGATCGACGTCAGCTCTCCGGTTGCGACATCCAGCCGCCACACTTCAGAGCCGCCGATATTAGCGACCCAGATGGAGCCCTTGCTCCCGCTCGCCGCTGATGTCGTTGGTCCGGCAAACGCCACTCCATAAGGAACCCCCGAGAGGTTGTGAGTTCTCACAAGCGTCATGGTGTGGGTGTCGACCTGCTCGAGGTAACCGGCGGAGGGCAGTTGATTGGCGCGGGCGGCGTCGGCGCTCTGGCTGACGGATCCGCTGGCCCAGATGTCTCCGTTGACGAAGATCAAGCTGTCTGCGTCTTTCGTCACAGGAGGCCAGTCATGCACGGCGTTGCTCGCAGGATCGATCGACGTGAAACCTTCGAGATTCTTTGTGTCTTCGTTGTAGGGGTTGTGGTCGTAGTTATCGGCGTTGTCCACCCACAGGCGGCCGTCGCCGAACACGATGCGTCCGGGAATATCGAAGTTCGTGATCCGTGACGCGCCCACACCGGTGACGCCAAACCCATGTCCAGCGGACCTGTCGAGCAGACGAGGAACCGTGATTGCTGCTGCGACCGCGATCGCAGCAACAGCGACGATAGCGACGCGTTGGAAACGTCCGCGACGTTTCTTGATCCGAGTCAGAGCATCCGTTCGGAGGGCAGGGAGGCGCGACTCGTAGAAGGCGCGGTCGCGATCGGCCGCTTCGCTAAGCCGTTGGGATAGATAACCGTCAAGCGCGTCCATCGGGGACTCCTTCCACTTCGTTCTGAAGCAGCTCGCGAAGGGTGCGCCGAGCCTTGAACAGTTGGGACTTCACAGTGCCGACCGAACAATCGAGGATGTCGGCGATCTGCGACTCGGAAAGGTCTTCGAGGTAGCGCAAGCATGCACATGCTCGTTGACGAAGCGGCAGTTGTTGCAGTGCGGCCATGACATCGAGTCGAGATTCGACGTCGGACGAGATACCGGTGGGAGGTTGCGCAGGTGACTCCGCGACCCGACGTTCCAGGCGTTTACGTCGGAGGCGAGACCGGCACGCGTTGATGACGGCTCGTCGCAGGTAAGTCGACGGCGAGCGGAGCCGGCGGAAGCGCCATGGGTCGCTGCACACTTTGACGAAGGTGTCCATAACGACCTCTTCCGCGCTACCGCCGTCGCCAAGAATCACGAAGGCGAGCCGGCGCAATGCGACGTAGTGGCCGTCGAAGAGAGCTGCAGCCAGCTCATCTCGTCCGTGTGAAGCCGTCATAGGAGTTCTCGCCGCCCCGAGTATCCGAACCATCCGAGCTTGCCCCATCTCTTACAGCACTCCTGGGTGGGCCCGAAAGGTTGCTCCGTCAGCCGGATGCCATAAGCACGATCCCGGCGACGGCACACAGCAGGCCGGTCACTTGGACCTTCGAGAACCTTTCCTTCAGCACGATGCGAGCCAGGATCACTGTGCTTGCCGGATACAGGGACGTCAGCACGGCGACGATCGACAGCAACCCTCGGCGACTGCCGGCCAGGTACAGGACGTTGGCCGAGAGGTCGAGCACACCGGCCAGCACGATCGTTCGCAGACTCGCTCGCGACATCGACCTCGCCGGGCGAGTGATCGCGATCATGACCGTTACGAATCCGACCGATGCCAGCTTGGTGCCGATCAACGGCCATGCCCCCGTGTTGTGTCCCGCATGTGCGAGGAACACGAAGAACAATCCGAACGCGGCCCCCGCACCGATCGCTTCGGGCAATCCGGCTTGAAGACCTGAGGCCGGTTCCTCATCGGGATGGGGACTCGACGAAACGAGAACCACCGATACCAGCGCAACGGCGACGCCCGCCAGCGCGAGCACTCCCGGCCGCTCGCCCGAAGCGAGCCCGACGAGAACCGGAACGGCCGCCGCTTCAACGGCCGTGACCGGCGCGACGACGCTCATCCGGCCGATCGCCAGCCCGCGATAGAGGAGAACTACACCGACCCCTCCACCGAACCCGGCAGCTCCACCCCACAACAACGCTCGTGCGGTTGCCGCCGAGTCGTTGATCGCAGGAAAGAGTGCAAGCAGGAGCACCGTCCCGGCGAGCTGCGAGATCAGAACGACGACGAAGACGTTGACTTTCTTAGAGGAGAACCCTCCGACGAAATCGGCGGCCCCGTACGACAGGGCCGCGGCAAGGCCTAGAAAGACGGCCATCGTCTATTACGGACGGACCATCACCTTGAGCGCGGTTCGCTGGTCCATCGCCTCGTACCCCTTCGACAGCCCGTCGAGATCGACGTCGAGCGTGAGGACCGGGCCGGGATCGAGAGAGCCGGACAGCACGTCGGCAAGCAACTCGTCCATGTACGCACGCACGGGGGCGACTCCACCGCGGACAGAGATGTTCTCTCCGAACATGCGCCGGATGTCGAGCTTCTCTACGCCGTGCGGCACACCCACGAAACCAACGGTTCCACCCGGACGCGCGATGCCGAGGGCGGTGTCCATCGCGCTCTGGTTGCCGACACACTCGAGGACCGACAGGGGGCCGCCCGACGTCAGGTCTCTAACCTCTTCGATCGCGCTATCCACGCGGGAAGAAGTCACGATGTCGGTCGCACCGAACTTGCGTGCAAGATCCAATCGATCTTCGTGGTGGCCCAGCATCACGATCCTGTCGGCTCCCAATCGGGCGGCGGCTAGGACGCCGCACAATCCGACGGCGCCGTCACCGACCACCGCAGCCGTCGCACCTCTTTCC
>JBHELU010000104.1:0-2988 GCA_046262955.1 Actinomycetota bacterium
CGAAGTGAAGATGGCGCGTCAGTTGATCCAACAGCTCGCCGACTCCTTCAAGCCTGAAGACTTCCGCGACGAATACCGCGACAAGCTCGAAGAGCTCGTCGAGAAGAAGGTCGAGGGCCAGGAGATCACGGTTGCAGAAACCCCGGCCGAAGAGCCGACCAAGGTTGTCGACCTTATGGAGGCTCTGAAAGCTTCGGTGGAGCAGGCGAAGAAGTCCAAGAGCTCGTCGCCGAAGAAGAAGACGACCCGCAAAGCCTCGGCCTCTTAGCCGCCCACGGGATCAACGCGTGGACCAGATCTCCCTGAGGATCCCGGCATCTCCTGCGTTCGTTCAGGTCATCCGGTTAACCGCGGCGAGCCTTGCCTCTCGCCTCGGTTTCAGCATCGACGACATCGAAGACCTGAAGATCGGCGTAGATGAGTTGTCCGCGTACATGACCGGGGCACAAGGACGCGAGGGGACGCTCGAGATCACTTTCCGCATAGACGACGACCGGCTCGAGATCCATGGCGTTGGTCGTTTCGTTCCCGGAGTCAAAGTCCGGACAGAGCTCACCGACTTCTCCAAGCAGATCCTTTCAACCGTCGTCGATAACGCGTCGCTGTCGCAAACCGATGGGACGGCTACGTTCGATCTATCGAAGGGCCGAAAAGGTTGACCGAACGCGTGATGCTCGACAAGAAGCAGGTTCGTGAACTGTTCTTGGCTTATCAACGAGCGGGCAGCGAAAACGAGAGGGCAGAGGTACGTGAGCAACTAGTCGAGCAATTCATGGATTGGTCGAGTTCCTTGCGCGCCGCTTCAGGAACCGAGGTGAACCTCTAGAAGATCTAACGCAGGTCGCAACCATCGGACTGCTCAAGGCGATCGAGCGTTTCGATCTCGAGCGTGAGGTCGAATTCTCGACTTACGCAACTCCGACGATCGTTGGTGAGCTGAAGAGGCACTTCCGCGACAAAGGGTGGGCCGTTCGTGTCCCGCGACGTTTGCAGGAGCTGCACCTCGAGCTCACGAAGACCGTTGGGTTCCTTGGTCAGGAGCTCGGGCGCTCGCCGACCGTTGCCGAGATCGCAGAAACCGCCGGGATCTCCGAGGAAACCGTTCTCGAAGGCCTCGAGATCGCGCAGGCTTACAACTTCACATCGCTCGACGCGCCGCTCGATGCTGAGGACGGTGGCTCATCGTCGCTAGCCGATCACCTCGGAATCGAAGACGAGCATCTAGAGAACCTCGAGTACCGCGCATCGCTGGCCCCCGAGATGGAGAAGCTCCCCGAACGCGAGCGCAGGATCCTGTATCTGCGTTTCTTCAAGGGATTGACGCAATCCGAGATCGCAGACCGCCTCGGGATATCGCAGATGCACGTGTCCAGGTTGCTGAATCGAACGCTGGGTCAGCTGCGTGAAGCGCTCGAGGATTAAGTGGCGCGCTTAAGCGGCACCCGCACCTGGACCGTGGTTCCGCCTTTCAATAGAGATCCCGATTCCGCATTCGGCGGAGCCGTCGTGATCTCAAAGGTGCCGCCCAGCTCGGAAACGAGCGAATTGACGATCTGAAGCCCAAGCCGAGACCCTTCCAGGGGATTTCCCTTGATCCCGGCCCCGTCGTCGCGCACCAACATCGAAAGCCCGGTGTCGGAACGGGCCAGCTCTACTGCGATCGTCCCTCCGGTTCCGTCCGGATACGCGTGCTCGATCGCGTTGTGAAGCAACTCGGTCAAGGTCACCGCTAACGGCGTGGCCAGCTCGGCCCCGACCGGCCCGGCAGATCCCGTTACCGTCACAGAGATATCGCGTCCCGGAAGGATCATCCCTTCGCCCAACATGTGTGCGATCCGGCGAGCCACCTCGCCGAATTCGGCAACATCGGAAGGTGCCTCCGACAGCGTTTCGTGGACAAGCGCTATGGATCCGATCCGCAGGACGCTCTCTTCCAAGGCAGCCTTGGCTTCATCCGAACGCAACCGGCGGCCTTGAAGTCGCAGCAAGCTCGCGATCGTCTGAAGGTTGTTCTTCACGCGGTGGTGGATCTCGCGGATCGTCGCGTCCTTGACGGAGATCACGCGCTCTTTCTGCCGGACCTCGGTTATGTCGCGGCTCAGGATGAGCCCTCCGACAACGCGGTCCTCGTCGACCAAAGGAACGACGCGCAAAGTCACATGACTGTCTCCGTGCGAGAGCTCGCCGTCCATGATCGATCTGCTCTGGAACGCGGCGCGGACTGGCGTTGGCCCCAAACCCAAAGCGTCGAGATGGCGACCGACGACGTTCTGGGCAATCCCCAAGTTGCGAAGGGACGACAACGCATTAGGAGACGACCACGAGATCGCTCCCGCTTCGTCCACGACGATGAGACCGTCACCGACGCGAGGCCACTCACCCGGCGGGCGTTCGGCCCCCGGAAACCGACCCGCGGCGATCATGTTCGAGACGTGATCGGCGGCGTTCAGATACACCTGCTCGAGCCGACCGGGGCGCCGCGACGTCGCGGGGCTGCCTTCCTTCGTCACAACTCCTATGACGGAACCGTCGTATCGGACGGGGACCGCGTCCATCCTGATAGGTATCCCGTCGACGAGCACCGGATCCTCCTGCGACCAGATGCGGCCTTCGCGGAAAGCTCGCTCGACCATCGGTTGTTCGGGTTGCGTCACTCGAATGTTCACCATGTCGCTCGGATAGAGGGTTTGGGAGGTGAACGGACGGAGCTGGGCCGCTATCGCGAACCGTTCGTCCGAGCCATCTTCTGCAGTCACCGGCACGTACAACAAGAGATCCGAGAACGATAGGTCGGCGAGCACCTGCCAGCACGAGCACAAGGTACGCAGGTGCTCGGCCTCTACTCGGGATAGATCCGAGATCGCTCTGATGCGATCAGCCAGCGTCGCCATGGGTTCTATGTTGCCCGACAATCGACGACTCAGGTACTGGTAGAAACACCGCCGTCATGCGCATAGCCATCGTTTCGGACATCCACGGCAACCTGCC
>JBHELU010000105.1:0-13186 GCA_046262955.1 Actinomycetota bacterium
TCATCGTCGTCGACGTCGGCATGCTCTCGACGCCCGGCGTGACCCATGCGATGCACCACCTCGACACCGCGGGCGGAGCGATGGTCCGCGGCGTCTCTCAAGAGAATTACTTCTCAAAGGACGAGAAACTGGGCCTAGTCACGTACGACGACCCCCGTTTTAAGTACGCGCGAGCTCACGGACTGCTACCTGCTCTTCGATCTATCGGGGTCGCGCTCGACGACACCGCATACCTTCACCTGCCTTCGTCCTATCCGGAATATGGCCAGCTGAGTAACGACGCGGCGAATGCAGTTCTGAAATTCTCGGGCGAAGGTATCGACCACGTGATGTTTATCGACGCGAATGCACTCGCGGCATTCTTCTTCATGTCTGCGGCTGCAAGGCAGGGCTACACACCTCGATACGGCATGAACAGCGAGTCCGGCAACACGCTGTTAGCTGCTCAGTTCCAGAACCAACAGGACGCGAAGGATCAACTGCATAGGGCCGTCAGCATCGGCTGGGCGTCGCTGAGCGACGTTCGACCGGAAGACGATCCCGAGGCGAAGAACCCGACACGACGTTTGTGTCTGTCCATCATGAACAAAGGCGGCGTTCAGATGAAAGATCGGAATGCCGAGGGGCAGGCTCTCGAGCTCTGCGATGTCTTGTGGGCGTTCAAGGCCGAGGCCGAGGCGACGGGGTCACCGCTGAATCAGACGACGTTCCTGAAAGGTGTTGCGAAAGTTGGCTCTTCGTATAACCCCGGAACCGTGCTCGCAAGCACTCTGACGGCATCTATCCACGCTGGGTCGTCGGATGTTGCGAACATGCGCTTCTACGACGATTGCACTTGCTTCAAGTACGTAACAAAGCCCTATTCGATCTTCAAATAAAACCGAAGGGGATCCCGTGAGCAAAGAAGCCAGTTTTCAAGAGTTCGTCGCTGCCAAGGCAGAGGAGCTCGCGGTTCCGGGGGTTGCTGCCGGGATCTTCTTCAAGGGTGAGGAGCACTACGCCTTTCACGGAGTTACGAGCATCGAGAACCCGCTAGAGGTCGACGAGAAGACGCTCTTCCAATTCGGTTCGACCGGCAAGACGTTCACAGGGACGGCCGTCGTGCAACTGGTCGAGCAAGGAAAAGTCGAGCTCGACGTGCCCGTGCGAACTTACGTTCCCGAGCTGAAGCTCAAGGACGAGAGCGTTGCTGAAAAGGTCACCGTCCTGCAGCTCTTGAACCATTCGGCCGGGTGGGCGGGGGACTTCCTCGAGAGCACGGGAGATGGTGACGACGCGCTGGCACGGTACGTCGAGAAGATGGCCGATCTGGACCAGGTGACACCGTTGGGTGAGACGGTTTCTTACAACAACGCATCGTTGATCCTGGCCGGCAGATTGATCGAAAACGTCACCGGAAAGACCCACGAGCTGGCGATGAAAGAGATGATCTTCGAGCCACTTGGTCTCGATATGACGTTTTTCTTCATGAACGACATCATGACGCGGCGATTCGCGGTGGGACATAACCAGAAGCCAGACGGGACGATCAGCATCGCCCGGCCATGGGCTATCCCTCGCAGTGCCGCTCCGGCAGGCGGCATGTCCGCGACCGCGCACGACCAGATCGCATGGGCCCGGTTCCACTTGGGCGATGGGCGGTCGAGCGACGGTACGCGAGTGCTGTCCGAGGTTCTGTTGAAAAGGATGCAAGAAACCCAGATCGAGACACCCGGCAACACCGTAGGGGACGCGGTCGCGATCACTTGGTGGATACGCAATATGGGCGGCCTTCGCGTTATCGCTCATGGGGGCACTACTTACGGTCAGCACTCGGCTTTCGAGATCGTTCCCGATAAGGAGTTCGCGTTCATCTCCATGACGAACTGCGGCCCCAACGGGCCTCAGCTGAACGACGAAGCCTTCAAGTGGGCATTGAACGAATACCTCGGTGTCGAGGTGAAGGATCCCGAGCCCATCTCATTGGCCGACGAGGAGCTTCGGGTTTTCGCCGGCAGGTACGAGACGATCGCTGCGATCTCACACATAACGCCCTCGTCGGGTGGTCTCGAGCTAAGGGTCGAGATAAAACCGGAGACCCTCAAGCAGATGCGAGACGCGGGGGAGGAGACTCCCGACGAACAAGAGCAGACTTTCGTACTCGGATTGCTTCCCGGCGATGGCGACCTCTACATCGTGACCGAAGGCGCCGCTAAAGGACTCAAGGGCTATTTCGTGAGAAATGAGTCGGGCGAGATCGAAGCGGTACACGTCGGAGGTCGCCTGGCTACCAAGATCAAGGACGCGGTACCAGCTTAGTCATTGGAAAAAAGGAGCCCGGTACTACCGGGCTCCTTTTGCATTTCAACGATCGGGTCAACCGGTTAGTGATTCTCCGGTCTCCACCAGTGTCTTCAGGCCGCTGAGAACCATCATCCAGCCGGTCCCCGAGACGTTCTCGGCAGTCATCGGCGCGCCTTCTAGCTGGTCGTGGGTGACGGTCACCAAGCAGTAGCCGCCTTCTTGCGGCGCGATCTCCCAAGTCACGCGGCTCTCGGCTTCGGCTGCCAGTTCGGTGTCGTACAACGAACGCCATCCGTGGACGAGACGGCGCGGGGGGTCGAACTCGAACGTCTGCGCATCTCCCCACACTTCGCCGTTCGGCCCGCGTCCGTCGTAGTGCTCGGGAGTCACTTCCACGCGCGCTCCGTGGAAGTAGCGGATCGTGAACTCGGGTCGTGTGATCGCTTCCCAGATCCGCTCTGGTGAAGCCTTTATGAACAGCTGATAGACCTGCGTCGTTTCTGCAGTCATCGTCGTCATGCACCCTCCTCTTCGAGACGCGACTTGAGCTCGCTAAGAGCCGACACGCGAGCCTCGGTGTACTTGTCGATCCACCGATCGTGGATCAGCCTGATGGGGACCGGGTTGAGGAAGTGCAGCTTCTCTCGACCCGAGCGACGGGAGACGATCAGGCCCGAGTCCTCGAGCACACGCAGATGCTTCATCACCCCGAACCGGGTCATCTCGAGCTCCGACTCGAGCTCGGTGAGCGTGCGGCCGTCACGCTCGAAAAGCCGGTCGAGGAGGTGCCTCCGGGTCGGGTCTGCCAGGGCCTTGAACACGGCATCGTCGTCTACCATCACGACGATAATAGGTGACCAAATAGTCACATGTCAAGGTCAGATATGGGAGAGTGGGGGCGTGACATCGACAGATTCCACAGCGATGGATCCGGGCTGGGAGCCCGCCCTCTCTCACGGAGGGCAGCTCGTCCTGATCGCATTGTTCCCGTTCGCGATCGTGATGATGGCCGGAAACAACCTCCGCTACGGGATCGGGGGCCTGACTCGTGTGCGCCGGTTGTACCTGGCGTCGTTCTTAACCCTTGGACTATTGGTTGCGATTGCTGCAGCGGCCGCGAGCCGCACCTTTCCAGACCCACAGCTGGACTGGTGGCCCGTCTTCTTGATCCCCGGAGCCCTCTTCGAGGTTCTGCTGGTCTTTTGGATCAACCGTCGTCCGCTAGATGCCGGCAATGAAGAGAACCCGCGGTTGACCTATACGGCCTGGTTCATGCTGGGCTTCGTCTTCACGCTGTCGATCGCCATCTTCGGTTTCGTTCTCGTCTTCCTCACCGGCCGTTTAGCCCCCATGCTGGCGAGCCTCCCATTTGCCGTGGTGGCAGCTTTGTTTAACGCGCCGACCCGCGCCAGTTTGGTGAGGCGGCAGGAGGGGGTCGAGCGCTCGGGATCGAGCTTGTCGCTGATCGAGGCTCTCGGTAGAGGTGCTCCCTAGCCGGACGCGGAACGCTGCTTGCTTTAGACAATAGATATTATTGGCAAAAGCAAGGAGATGGAAATGCCGGTCGACCCTGCAGTGCGCGAGCTTCGCTCGTTCTCGCGCTTTTACACGACGGTTCTGGGTCTTCTCGACGACGGTCTGCTGCAGACCAGGTTCTCGCTTCCAGAGAGCCGCGTCATCTTCGAGTTGGGCACGAGAGGCGGTAGCTCGCCTTCCGAACTCGCGGATGAGCTGCAACTAGACCCCGGGTATGTCAGCCGTCTCCTGTCCGGGCTCAAACGGCGAAGGATCGTGACCACGGGGATCGACGCAAGCGACGGGCGTCGAAAGGTCATCACGCTCAGCAAAGATGGTCGCAAGGCATTCCGTGCACTCGATAGGGCGTCGACCAAGCAAGCGGTCGCCCTGCTGGCGGCCCTGCCCGGCGACGGCCGAGAGCGGTTGATCACAAGTACAAAAGAGATCCGGCAACTGCTCGGCCCCCGTGAGCCGCACACCATCGTTTTGCGAGCACCGACCTCGGGTGACTACGGCTGGGTCATTGAGCGACACGGTGCGATCTACCGGCAGGAATTCGGATGGGACGAGGACTTCGAAGGCCTTGTCGCTCGCATAGTGGCGGACTACTTGCAGAAGCGAGACCCCGAAAGAGAAAGCGCGTGGATCGCAGAGGTCGACGGCCACCGAGTGGGTTGCATCTTCTGCACCAAGAAGAGAAGGACTCTGGCCCAGCTGCGGATACTGCTCGTTGAGCCGTCCGCCCGAGGTTTGGGGATCGGCTCGCGTCTGGTTGACGAGTGCATCAACTTCGCGCGACGAACCGGCTACAAACAGATGATGTTGTGGACCAACGACGTGCTAACCGACGCGCGACGTATCTACGAGCGGGCCGGCTTTCAACTGATGGAAGAAGAGAAACACCACAGCTTCGGCCGGGACCTTGTGGGCCAGAACTGGATGCTGGATCTCTAGTTTGTTAGGTCGCCTACTGCCTCGGCGTAGTAAGCGGACTCCGCGACGTGAAATGCCACTTCGCGGAGCGTCCATTCGTCACCGACTCGCTTGTCCAGCTGCTCGTCGGTGAGGCTCTTCAAGCGAAGCTCCCACATCAACCTGAGTCGCTCGAGCCGGTTGCGGGCGTCGTTCAAATCCTCCTCCGTGAACGCCGCGAGATCCGAAGGCGTGGTCATGAACGACCCGTGCCAGGTGTCCTTGACCGTCTCGACACCGGCGAGCCGAGCGTCTATCTCGGCGAGATGGTCTACGAGGTGGTCGGCAACCCTGCGGAGAGACTTGACCGGGGCGTAGACGCGATCGTCTGCTTCCACCGGCTTGCCGTCCCATCGCGTCCAAGTTACGGCCAACCGCAAGACGGTGTCGATGCTGTCGGTGACGACTCGAGCCGGATCGCGATCGTCGGTGTCGGGAGGGGGCTGCTGAGGAGCACCTTTCATGGTCATGGATCGTCCTCCATCGTGCGATGCAGAGATTCGAGGCTAACAAGACCACGCGAGGATGACCGGATGCCCACCACGCCGTATTACAGGAGAGATCTCGCACTCGTTCACCATCGGGGCTTCGGTTTCCACGCCGATGCGTGTGCTTCCGGCATCTTGGACCTGCTGGAACCGGTGAGGAAGCGGGATGGCGTCGTCCTGGAGGTCGGTTGCGGATCAGGCCTGCTAACTCGTCTGCTGCTCGACGCCGGACATCGAGTAGTGGCAACCGACGCGTCCCCTGCGATGGTCGACCTTGCCGCCGACTACGCATCGGGGGCCGAGGACGTTCTCGTCCTTGCTCTTCCCGACGACGACCTCCCACAAGCCGATGCGATCGTTTCGACGGGGCACGCTCTGAGCTACCTGGACGACGAAGCCCAGATCCACCGGTCGCTACTGAAGATCGGCGACGCGCTTCGTCCCGGCGGTTTGTTCGCGCTCGACATCTGCGACCTCGACTGGGGACGCGCCCGCGTGGATGCGCCCGCGATGGGCCGTGTCGGCGACGACTGGGCGATCATCACGCGGTTCTCCATGCCGAGCGAGGATCGATTCGTGCGCGACATGACAGTCTTTCTGCGCGACGACGACGGAACCTGGCGCCGGGACGACGAGCATCACGAGAACGTTCTGATCGACACCTCACGCATCCCAGATCTCTTCGAGGGACGCAACGTCGATGTGGTCGTTCGTAATTCGTTCGGTACCGAAAAGCTCCCCACAGGCTTGCACGTGATCGTTGGACAGAAGGCCCCTCGATGACAGCGGATATCTCGGTTCGAACCGCTCGCCCGGAAGAAACCGAAGCGGTAAGGGAGATCCTCGCGGCCGCATACGGGCAGTACGAGGCCGAATTCCCCACCGAGAACTGGTTGCGGTATCGCGAGGACATCCTGGATATCGAATCGCGCGCAGAGATCTCCGAGCTGCTTGTCGCCGAGAGGGAGGGCGAGCTCGTCGGATGCGTTAGCTACTACCCGCCGGGGGCCGAGACGTCGTATCCGTCTGAGTCATACAGCGAGCACTGGCCGTCGGACTTCGCTGCGATCCGTCTGCTGGGGGTGGGCCCGGCCGCGCGAGGAGGCGGTATCGGACGCGCCCTGACTATCGAGTGCATCGAGCGGGCTCGCAATGACTCGGCAACGGCCGTCGGTTTGCACACGACGAAAGAGATGGCGGTTGCGCGCGCGATGTACGAGCGGATGGGATTTCAGCGTGCGCCGCGCTATGACTTCCGGCCCAGCCCCCAGATCTTCGTCGAGGCCTACTCGCTAACCCTCTGAGCGGAGCGCCTAAAAAGCGGTCTCTACCGCAGTGCGGCGGAACTCTTCGAGCTCCCGGCTCTGGGTCTGGGCCCGTTCGATCAACCCCTCGAGGTCGGCCGACTGAAGGGCGGGGTAGTCGTCGCGGATCTGCTTAAGGGCGCGCCACAGCGAGAGCTTGCCTTCGACACCGAGGCTCAACCCCTCAAGCTCTTCGAGTCGACTGAGATCGGAGTAGCCGGTCAACTGCCCGTTGAACTTCAACCGCCCGGCTTTTTCCGCCAACCATGCCCCCGCACTCTTGACCCCACTCTTTGAGATCCCAAGCTGATCCATCAGGTCTTCGAGCGAGCTCCGATCCTCTGCCAGCTCGTCCGCGAGGCGATCCAGGAAGGTACCTAGAGGCGTTCCCTCATTACTCTTAGCCGATCTTTTTGCAAGCTCCCCACCGGCGATCGAACCGGCAAGGTGGTCGTTCATGTAGATGGCCAGCAGCTTGTTCTCGCTCATCTCCTTGCCCCCGATACTCCTTCGACGATCCCGATCAAGATCATGGCCGAGACAACCGCGAAGATGAATCCGACCATATTGAGCTCGAACACATCGCCCTTGCCGATCGCATTCGCAGCGGTGCCTCCGATGATCGAGCCGGCGAGCCCAAGGACGAGGGTTGCGAGGATGCCCAGGTGGTGACGTCCCGGAAGAAGTAGGCGGGCGATCGCGCCGATGACTAACCCTGCCGCGATGAACCCGATCATCGTCTCCTCCTCAGCGATCTTCGATTCTTGCTCGCTTTTCTAGCAGAGCGGACGGGCCTCGGCTGCCAATCTTGGCAACCGGATGGGACGTATCTACGTTCTAAATCGTCAGTAACGTAGTGAGATGCGAAGGAGCGGGCCGCGGATGACTGCCAGGCGAACCATTCTTGGAGCGCTCATCATGAGCGTTGCCATCGTCGTGGCGAGCCTGATCCCGACCTGGGCATCGACTTATTCGCTGGGACTCGACGTGTCGCACTGGCAGGGGGCCATCAACTGGGCCAAGGTTGCCAAGAGTAGGCACATCTTCGTCTACCAGAAAGCGACCGAGGGGACCTCGTACACGGATCCCACGTACCAGAAGAACCGCCAAGGCGCGGTCGCGAACGGCATCAAGTTCGGGGCGTACCACTTCTCCAACCCGCAAGGCTCCACCGGCAAGGCAGCCGTGGCCGAAGCCAAACAAGAAGCAGATCACTTCGTTGCTTTTGCACAACCTGCCGCGGGCGACCTGATCCCTGCTTTGGATCTCGAGAACTCCCACTACACGCAAGCCATGCCGACGAAGCGATTGATCAAGTGGGTCGACGCGTGGCTACTCGAGGTCGAGACCAAAGTCGGAGTCAAACCGGACATCTACACCTCGCCGTATTTCTGGAAGACGAAGCTCAACGACTCCAGGCACTTCGCCGACGAGGGTTACAGATTGTGGATCGCGCATTGGACCAGCGCGGGACAGCCGAGCGTCCCGGCGCAAGATTGGGGGGGCAACCACTGGACCTTCTGGCAGTGGACGGACTGCGCGAAGGTCCCCGGGATCGGGGGATGCGTCGACGAGGATCGCTATGGCAGCTCGGACCTGACGCCGGTCCTGATCCCTGGAGGTGTTCCAACGCCGACCCCGTCGCCGACTGTGACCCTTATCAAGCCGGCCAGCACTTCACCTCCCTCGATCTCGGGTGACACAACGGTCGGGTCCACCCTGACGGCGAGCAACGGAACGTGGATCGGAAGCGACCCCAAGTCCTATTCGTACGCGTGGTACCGCTGCGACCAGTCGGGCCAGGGTTGCTCGGGGATCACAGGGGGGACCGGGCCCTCCTACGCTCTGACTGCCGACGACTACGGCCACACGATGGAAGTGACGGTCACGGCCACCAATGGGGCTGGGTCGAGCTCCGCCACATCGGCGGTCACTGCGACGGTTACCGATACGTCTCCACCGCTCGCGCCGGCGATGGAGGCACCACTAAAGGTGACGGTCGCTTCCAAAGCACACCTCACGTGGAGCGACAGTGACCCGGACGCGCGGAGCTTTGACCTACGGCGGAGAGTTGCTCACTATTACGGTGATTTCGGTGGCTATTCGGATCTTGCAGCCGGATCGGCGCAAACGGACGCGAGCGTCCCCGTCTCAGAAGGCAGCACTTATTGCTTCTCGGTTCTCGCTCACGACGAAGCCGGCAACGCATCGCCGTGGTCGACAGACGCGTGCACGGTTGCTCCCGTCGACGACCGGGGCCTTACCGAGTCGAAGGGTTGGAACCGACGACCCGATTCGCAGGCCTACATGCGGACGCTAACGACGACGACGCGCCGCGGAGCAAATCTCCACCTGAGAGCCATCAAAACTACTTGGATAGCGCTGGTCGCCCAGAAGTGCCCCGGTTGCGGCCGAGCCCGGGTCCTGCTGAATGGGGAAGCGATCAAGCTAGTCAAACTCAACGCGGCAACGATCAAGGATCACGCGATCATCCCGGTCGCTACCTTCGGTCAGATAACCACCGGGAAGCTCGAGATCAAGGTCCTGTCGCACGATCGTCCCGTTCGCATCGACGGCGTTGCGGTATTCAGAGCTCCCTGAGGGCGGGAAGCGAACAGCCAATCGAAGCTGGAGGTTGAAGCAGACCAAGGCGGGTAGACGAGGTGTCATGGCGAGCACGCGCACGTCCGTGGTCCTGCTGGGCTTGGCGCTGGCAGCCGCCTCGTGTCAGGCCCCCGCCCGTACCTACCCACCCTTCGAAGCAGACGCGGTAGCCACCGCCCAACAGGCTCAATCCGCAGTGGAGACGGCGTTATTGGCGGCCGAGACCGCGGCCAAGGGAAACGCGTTCGGGAACTACCTGTCGCCGACCTTGGGCGATGCGGAAGACACCGCCGGCGCGGTGCAAGGCAGCTTCGACCTGGAACAGCCACCGAATCGAGCGGCCGATCAGCTACGCGACCAGTTGGATCAACTCCTGTCGCAGGCAACTTCGACGTTGATGGACCTACGGATTTCCGTCCGTCGCGGTCAGATAGATCGGCTCGCCGACATCGCTCAACCTTTAAAGAAAGTTTCCTCCGATCTCGACGACTTCATCAAGGCACATCAGTAATGAAGAAGATGTTCCAGGTCGCGCTCGGCATCCTCACTGCGATCGGAGGGTTCGTCGACATCGGCGACCTCGTTGCGAATGCCGAGACCGGATCGCGGTTCCGCATGGCGCTGGCTTGGGTCGTCCCGGTCGGCGTGTTGGGAATCATCCTGTACGCGAAGATGGCCGGCCGCGTCGCGGCTCTCTCCAAACGACCGGTTTTCGACTTGATCAGAGAACGCCTCGGCGCGCGAATGGCTCTTGCGAATCTCGTGGCCTCTTTCTTCATCAACTTCTTGACGGTTGCTGCCGAGATCGCGGGCGTTGCTCTGGCGCTCGAGCTCGCCTCGAGCGTCAACTACCTCTTGTGGATCCCGCTCGTCGCGTTCTTGGTGTGGTTCGTCATCTGGCGGGTGAACTACTCGATCATGGAGAACGCTTTCGGGTTGCTCGGCCTTTTGCTCATCACGTTCGCGGTCGCGCTGTGGCGGTTCGGACCCGACTGGGGGGCGGTTCTGCACCAAGCGATGCACCCCGTCGTGCCGTACGGCGAGGGCCATCCCACGTATTTCTATTTCGCCATAGCTCTGTTCGGAGCCGCGATGACGCCGTACGAGGTTTTCTTCTTCTCTTCGGGAGCGATCGAGGAGCACTGGGGTAGGGGAGATCTGAAGATCGAACGCGCCAACGTCCTGATCGGCTTCCCTCTGGGCGGGATCCTTTCGCTCACGATCATGACCCTTGCAGCGCTTTTGTTTTTCCCACGCGGCATCCAGGTCGACACCTTGAGCCAGGTCGCCTTGCCGGTTGCATTCATCATCGGAAAGCTTGGTCTCGCGTGTCTGTTGGTAGGGATCTTTGCGGCCACTTTTGGAGCGGCCCTCGAGACCGGTCTGTCCTCTGGCTACATCGTCGCTCAGTACTTCGGCTGGCCGTGGGGCAAGTTCCACAAACCGAAGGACGCGCCGGCCTTCCATCTGGTGATGCTCGTGTCGATCGTGCTCGGCGCGATGCTGGTCCTCACCAAAGTCGACCCGATAAAAGTGACCGAGTATTCGATCGTCCTGTCGGCGGCGGCCTTGCCTCTGACCTATTTCCCGATCCTCGTGATCGCGAACGACCCCACGTATGTAGGTGACAAGGTCAATTCGAGATTCGTGAACTTCCTAGCCACGATCTATCTATTCATCTTGTTGATCGTGTCGGTCGCGACGATCCCACTGATGATCGCCACGAAGGCGGGTAGCTGATGGCCGGCAGGAAGGTCGATCTCGGATTGAACCTTCTCGATTGCCAGATGGTCGATCGCAACGGCGAGCCGTGTGGCAACGTGGACGACGTCGAGTTCGAGTGGTCGGCCGAAGGCAGTCCGCCGATCGTCTCGGCCCTCTTGTGCGGTCCCGGCGCGCTCGGGCCGCGGGTCGGAGGGCGCCTCGGCCGCTCGATCGCCGCGCTTCACGCGCGTCTAACGCACGGGCGGCCCGACCCTGCGCGCGTTTCGATGGGAACTGTTTCGAGGATCACGCATCAGGTCGAAGTTCTCGTCGACGCTAAAGATCTCGAGACGGGGGCAGTTCAGAAGTGGGCACTGAAGACGATCATCGGGAAGATCCCGGGGGCCGGTCATGCGCCTGAGTGATCTTTTGGGAGCCTCTGTCTTCGATCCCGACAACAAGAAGATCGGTCGGGTGCACGAAGTGAGGGCCGTGAAGGACGGACCGGTTCAAGGCTCCTTCGGAGCCGCGTTGCGCATCGACGGTCTGATCGTGGGCAGAGGCAGTGTCGGCACTCGTTTGGGTCTCGACCGAACCGACGCCGACCGTCCCGCGGCACTCAAATGGATATTCAACGGCCTCAAGGGCGAGAAGCGTTACGTCCGTTGGGATCAGGTCGCGGCCGTTACCGGCGAGAAGCTGATCCTGAACGTAGGAGACGACGTACTTTCCGAACCCGAGCGACTGTCGGCGTTGGAGCAGGTCGACACACCGGCGACCGAGTAGCGAGCTAGACGGCCGCAGGCACCAATTCTGCTTCGGAGGCCAAAAGCTCGTCGACCTTGTCGCGATCCATCGGTCGTGCGTACAGGAAACCTTGGGCGAACTGGCATCCCATCGCAGCCAGGATGTCGGATTGCTCTTCCCGCTCGACTCCTTCGGCCACCACACTCAACCCCAGTGCGTCGCCGAGCTTCACGACGGCGCGAGCCAGTGCAGATTCCTCCGGCCCGGATGCAACGTTGTCGATGAATGATTTGTCGATCTTCAGCAGGTCGATCGGGAAGTCCCGCAAGTAACCGAGGGACGAGTAACCGGTTCCGAAATCGTCGATGGCGAGCCGAACCCCAAGCTCTCTGATCTGAGCAAGTTTCTCTGCCACGACCTCGGAGTCCTTGATCAACACGTTCTCGGTGATCTCTAGGACGAGGCTGCCTGGCGCCACTTGGAATTCGCCCAGAACTTCTCTCAGCTCTGTGATGAAGTCGGCGTGGCGGAAGCGCGACGCAGAGACGTTCACCGACACACGCAGGGGCTCCTCACGATCTCCCCGTGCTTGCCACCGAACGGCGTCCGCGCAAGCTTGGCGAAGCACCCACCGACCCAATTCGACGATCTGGCCACTCTCTTCGGCGAACGGGATGAACTCGCCGGGAGGCACGATGCCGCGCGTCGGGTGCTGCCACCTGACTAAAGCCTCGAGTCCCTCGATCGAGCGGCCGTCGAGAGTGATGATCGGCTGGTACTGAAGGAACAGCTCGTCGTTCTCGAGAGCGCGTTGCAGATCAACCTTCAGTTCCATACGCGCGGAAAGCTCATCTCTCATCGCGGAATCGAAGATCTCGTAACGATCCTTCGACTTCTTCTTGGCGACGTACATGGCGATGTCCGAGTCGCGGAGCAATTCGTCCGCGCTCCTTGCCCCCGTGGGAGCCTCGACGACGATCCCCACGCTTGCGCTGATGTCCAGCGAAGGAAGCGTGGACGAATCGTCCCCGTGAAGAGCCGTCATCACACGTTCGACAACATGCGTGGCGTCGTCGAGGGCTTCGATCTCTTCCAAAAGGATCGCGAACTCGTCGCCGCCCAGGCGGGCGACCGTGTCTGAAGGTCGAAGAAGAGACGTGAAGCGCTGTCCTACTTCGATCAACAGGCTGTCTCCGGCCTTGTGTCCCTTGCTGTCGTTGACGGTCTTGAAGTCGTCGAGATCCAAGAAGAGGACCGCGAGCGATTTCGAACCACGCAGCTGTCGGGCCCGCGCGTGCTCGACGCGGTCCAAGAAGAGTGCTCTGTTCGGAAGTCCCGTGAGCGAGTCGTGGAACGCCTGGTGTCTGACTTTCTCCTCGAGATGCTTCTTCTCGGTTACGTCTTGGAGTGTCCCGAAGAGTCCCACCACATGACCGGCCTCGTCCTGCTTGGCGCGACCCACCGCATGGACCAGTCGAACGGTTCCATTGGGGTGGACGACGCGGACGTTCTCCTCGAATCCGAACGCGCTCTCGAGCGCAGCCTCCACGATCTGTCGGAACTCAT
>JBHELU010000106.1:0-2699 GCA_046262955.1 Actinomycetota bacterium
CCGTGGATGAGATCGCGAAGGGCATCCATCACGTGCTTCCCGGAACGGTTCTCCATCGGTTGATCGCGCAACCGCCACCGGTGCTTCAGCCCGACAATCCACAACCGTTTGGCGTCGCGCAAGGATCGATCATCGGGACGATGCACTACTTGATCCAAAAGAACGGGTTCATCAAGCCCGACCCGACAGGGGTGAACGCCTACATCGTGAACGCAAACGTGCCGTTGCTCGGCACGGTCACATGCAACCGCTTGATGATTCCGCAGCTCGTGTCGGCGCTTGCCGCGATCGAACGACAAGGCTTGTCGGCGACGATCGACCCAGGCGACTACGGGGGCTGTTACGTCCCGCGCTTCGTAGACCGGGACCCCTCGCTCCCGCTGTCCATGCACGCCTTCGGACTGGCCATCGACCTGAACGTTTCCCAGAACCCGTTGGGCACGGCCGGCCACATGGACCCCCGGGTAGTGGCGATCTTCGAGAAGTGGGGCTTCAGGTGGGGCGGGAACTTCACATCCAGGCCCGATCCGATGCACTTCGAAGTCGAACGCCTCGTCCAGCCTTAGGGCCCCCTAGAGTGCCAGGACCGACCAACAGGAGGTCGAACCACAAGGAATGGGCAGCTCCAAGAGACGACTCGTACTGGCCGCAGTGCTCGCACTTGCAGCTTTCGCCGCGCCCCAAGCAGCCGCTCAACCGATGCTCGCTCCGATTGGGCCCCCAGCGCGCAACGTGGTGCCCCCGGATCCCGACCTGTGCACCCGGCCCCAAACCTCGTGCGCGGAACCACATCTAGGGCTGTCGACGGGGGTCGCGTTCCATGTCTGGGCCTACGGCTCGCGCGCGGACATGGGGCACGCACTCGACGAGATGGCGAAAGCGGGTATCCGCTGGGTGCGGATCGACATGTCGTGGCGCACGCTCTTCCCGCAGCCGACAACGCTCGATGCCGGATACGCAGCCGATCTCGATTTCGCCCTTACCCGAGCCACAAACGATGGGATGCGCGTGCTGGCCGTATTGCTCGACACACCGGCATGGGCTGCTGCACAAGGATCCTCCGGAGCGAGCCCTCCGAAAGATGCATCGGCCTTCGGCGCGTTCGCGGGATGGGTCGCGTCGAACTTCGGAGACCGTGTCGATGGTTACGAGATATGGAACGAGCCGGATAGCACCGCTTTCTTCACGGGAACGGTGTCCGACTACGCCGCATTGCTGCAGGCCGCTTATGTCCAGATCAAGCAGTTGGATCTTGCGGGCAACACCGTCGTAACGGGCGGGCTCACATACAACGACGTCGATTGGCTGTCGAAGCTGTACGACTCGTCCAGCACGATCGACGCCTACTTCGACGCTGTCGGAGTCCACCCTTATCAATCTCCGTCCGACATGGCGCCGGAGTGTCCCGCGACAACGATGTGGCGATTGTCGGCGATCGACTGGGTAAGGCAAACGATGCTGGACAGAGGCGATTCCGCAACGCCGATCTGGATCACCGAGTTCGGCTGGTCGTCACATCCCGATACCGGCAACGAGCCCAACTGGCAGCTTGGCGTGACCGAGCAGCAACAGGCCGACTACGCGGTACGCGCTCTGCAGTTCGTCTCGAGTAACTTCCCCTATGTTCAGAAAGCTTTCTGGTACGACGCGAGCGATTCGTCGATCGATTATTCGGATGCTTCGCTACGGGTACACGAGAACAACTTCGGGCTGCTGCATCGCGACCTGACTCCCAAGCCCGTGTATTCGGCTGTGCGCGACTACCTCAGTGATGGCACCGCTCCCGCGGACCGGAGCGGTTACTGCACGTAGGGCGACCCCAAATCATCGCGGAGCGAGATCCAGTAATGCCTTCTTGATCGACTCTTTGTTCATCGATGTCGATAGCAAAGCGATGATCGGTGTGTCTAGTCCGGCATCGCGCAACGACTCGATCCGATCCTTGCAATCTTGCGCCGAGCCAGAGACGGCCAGTGCATCGACCAAACGATCGGATAGTGCGGCTACCGCAGCCTTGCGATCCCCAGCTGCCCACGCATCGCGTGCTGCGGATGCTTCCCGATCGAATCCCTGCTCTGCAACGAATCGGTTGTAACCGGGAACCGCGAGATACGGCGCGAACAACCAACGGCACGCGTCGCGCACCTCGGCGGGATCTTGATCGACGAAACAGAACAGCCTTTCGATCAGCTCCAAGTCACCCGCCGCCTTACGTGTGATGCGAACGCCTTCTTCCGATGCGAGGAACAAGGCGATGCCGTCTGCTTCACTGGCCGCGAGCCGTCTCATCTGAGGACCGAGAGCAGCAAGAAAGATGGGGACGCGTTCGGCCGGAGGACCCTCGAGTCTGAAACCCCGCGACTTGATGGTTTTGCCCTCGACCGACAGCTTCTCGCCGTTCAAGGCAGCGCGTACTGCCGTAACCGTCTCGCGCATCCGAGCAACAGGTCGCTCGAAGGTCGAGCCCATCCACTGCTCGACGATGACGGGAGAAGACGCCCCCAGCCCAAGGCAGAAGCGCCCGCCGCTCGCAGCTTGGGCGGTCGCGGCCCCCATGGCGATCAACGCCGGGGGCCGCGTGAAGATCGGCACGATCGCGCAGCCGATACGCAGCGACTCGGTAGCAACTCCCACTGCAGCAGCAGCTGCGAACGCGTCCGCGCCGTTGACCTCGGCCGACCACGCGTCCGTGTAGCCGA
>JBHELU010000107.1:0-3889 GCA_046262955.1 Actinomycetota bacterium
ACGGACAGCTCGTCGACAGTTTCGTCCGAATCCGCCGACGAAAACGTCACGACATCAGGGTCAACGGGGACGCGTACGGCCAGCTCGACGACTCCTGGCGCATGGATCGGGCAACTCGTCTCATTGCGACCGCTCGCCACAGCGACGAGCATCACGCCCCCGGCAGGATGGGCCACCGTCACATCGACAACCGACGCAGCATTCAATCGCGCGAGCGTCTTCTCGAAGGTGGCAGACGGTTCAGAACCAGCAACGTATACCGTCAGTTTGTCGTATGCATCAGGGGCAGCCGGCGGGATCGCGTCGTACTCGGGCGTCGATGCAACAAATCCCGTGCAGGCTTGGTCGACAGCGACTGCGTCTGGAACGTCCGTGGTTATGCCGAGCGTTGGGACGTCGGCACGTGGTGAAGTGGTGGCGTTCACGTCCTTTAGTGGCTCAAGTGTGACCGCGCCGGATGGCATGACCGAACGGTGGGAAGCCGTTGGAAGTGGCTCGATTACGTCGGAAGCTTCGGACGAGTCCGCAGTCAGCGGCATGAGTGGTACACGTACCGCGACTTCAACCAACAGCGGTAACTGGATCGGGCAGTTGGTTTCCCTGCAACCCGCGGCTGCGTCACAGTTCAGCACGAGGTACAGCGACGATGCAGTTCTCGACGCTTCGAACGCGGTCATTGAGAGAACTGACCACTTGGTCGGGGGTGCCTTCGTTACGAAGCGGACGGGCGTTGATGTCTGGAGTTACCCAAACTTACACGACGCCGTCGCTGCTACGGCAGAGGCCTCGGGCATAAAGCAGGGACCAACGTGGCTGTACGATCCGTACGGTGAGGCGCTGAGCGGCTTGCCAGACAACGGCACAGGAAACTTCGACTTCGCCTGGGCGGGAGGAGCGCAGCGCGGACTAGAACACGGCATCGGGCTATCGACGATCGAGATGGACGCTCGATCGTATAGTCCGAGTCTCGGAAGGTTCCACTCTGTTGATCCTGTGTTCGATGGTTCGCCGTCTTCGTACGCGTATGTGTTCGGAGACCCGATCAATGAGAGTGACTTCGACGGTCGAACAACCTGCCCATGTTGGAGCTATGTGTTCAAGCACTACTGGCGCGTGACCGCAGGGCACCAGTTCTGGTGGTGGCCTGGCGACGCCGATCGGCACGGACACTGGAAGTTTGCGATGCGGTCGAACTCGACGGGCACCTTCGAGGAATATCAAGAGTACAGCTCTGGCCGCCGGTCTGACTATTGGACACATAAATCCCGAAGGACGGTAGTCAACCACTATGTCTACTACGGCTTTGACACTGACCACTTCGGTTGGGACAACTATCAGGGCCAAATGTTCGACGAGCCCATTTACGCCGGGTTCGAGCTGTGGGCCTACCGCTGGGAGCAGGTTCCGTGTCCGCCGACGGTCGTGCAGCTGCCTTAGACCAGAAAGACAGGATCGATGCGAAGGGCAAGGTCGAGCGGCGTGCATCGGGCATCAAGATGCATCGTTCTACTCGGCGTGATTCTCGGCGCTGGCTTGCTCGACGGATGTCGCTCCGCGGACCGACCCAGCGCAGCCGCCCAGCGTAGCCTCGTTGAGACAATCCGACGAACGTTGAATGTCCGTAACTACCGCGAGGACTACGTGGTGCGAGTCGGCCATAAGGGTTCGTCGCAGGAGCTTACGATTTATCGGCGCGGTAGCCGAATCGTTCAGTATTCCGATGGCCGGGTTATCGCTCTCGCAATCGGGCAAACGGTGTATGAGGCGATTGGGGCAGGGGATGGGTTCTCACGTGAACGTCGTCGTTCGGTAGAAGACGCCCAGGCGGTGGTGGATCCATTGCGTGGGGCACTCATGTTTGTGGCTACACATAGGCCACCGCCCGTTGCGCGTACCGGGGACACCTTTCGCTATATGACCGGAGGCCCCTCTCACCGCGACGGGAGTGGAACCGTCGAGGAGAAGGGAACAATCGTTGTGTCGCGGGGACACATTGAGTCGGCATCGTTTCAGTCCGTGCTCAGAGTCGGCGTGGTAGTAACAACCACCCGACAAGCCGCAATATTCCGATATGACCCGTTGAATCTGCCGCGGATTCAAGCGCCGAGTTCCAACCGAATCGTGCTCGACACTCCGTCTACGTGCCCAAGTGGATCACCGACCGAAGATCACGTACGAGCGCGCGCGTCTAGAGGGTGTGTGAGTTCCGCTCCTTAATTGCGCTCCGAGATCGCCGTCGAGAAGATCTTCGCATGCTATTGCGTCATCTTCTGGCCGGTGAATCGCGTTTGCGTCCACGGACGTGGTGTACGAGGAACGGAACGAGGAGAGCAACGAGGGACCGAAGTTCTCGGGTGTCGTGATACCCGGATGACGGTTTGAAGAGCTCTCCGAGCTTCTGAGAAGTCGGTTTCGATGTCCGATCTCGAAGTTCCTCGGAAAAGGAAGACCACCGCGACATCCTTCGGGTTGTCGAATCTCGAAAGGAGAACGCGGTGGTCGAGAACACGATGGACGCTGTTGGTTGGTTGCGCAAGCCGGTCGAGGAAGCCGAACCCGATCTACTACGCGAGATGGTGCAGGTCTTCGCCGAGACGCTCATGGGCGCCGATGCCGACGCATTTTGCAACGCCGCCTTCGGTGAGCGCAGCACGAAACGAACGAACCGGCGCAACGGCTATCGCTCTCGCCGGTGGGACACGCGGGCAGGAACGATCGACCTTCGCGTCCCGAAGCTCCGCAGCGGTTCGTACTTCCCCGACTGGCTCCTCGAGCGCCACCGGCGCGCCGAGCAGGCCCTGATCGCCTGCGTGGTCGAGTGCTACGTGCGCGGCGTGTCGACGCGGCGCGTGGACGGTGTGGTGAAGACGCTCGGCCTCGAAGGGATGTCGAAGTCGCAGGTCTCCGAGCTCTGCAAGATGCTCGACGAGCAGGTCGAGGCCTTCCGCAACCGACCGCTCGACCAAGGTCCTTACACCTACGTGTGGATGGACGCTCTCGTCGTCAAGGTCAGGGAGCAAGGAAGGATCGTGAACGTGGCCGCGGTTATCGCAACGGCCGTGAACGCTGACGGGCACCGCGAGATCCTCGGCCTCGACCTCATCACCACAGAAGACGGCGCCGGATGGACCGCCTTCCTCCGCGGCCTCGTGGCCCGTGGCCTGTCGGGCGTGCAGCTGGTGATCTCCGACGCCCACGAAGGTCTCAAGGACGCCATCGCATCGTGCCTGCCGGGCGCGTCGTGGCAGCGTTGCCGAACGCACTTCGCGCGCAACCTCTTGTGCAAGGTGCCGCGCTCAGCGCAGCCCTTCGTCGCCACGCTGCACCGATCGATCTTCGCCCAGCCCGGGCCCGATGAGGTCTGGGAGCAGCACGCACGCGTCGTCGAGCAGATCTCGACGCGTTTCCCCGATGCGGCGAACAGGCTCACGGACGCCGCAGCCGACGTGCTGGCCTTCACGACCTTCCCCAAGGAGCATTGGCGACAGATCTGGTCGAACAACCCGCAGGAGCGTTTGAACAAGGAGATCCGCCGGCGCACCGACGTCGTGGGGATCTTCCCCAACCGCGCCGCCGTCATCCGGCTCGTGGGCGCCGTTCTCGCCGAGCAGCACGACGAATGGCAGGTGTGTCGTCGTTACATGTCGGTCGAACAGCTCGCCAAGGCACGCATGCGTGTGATCGACGGCGAGCTTCCGGAGGAGGTGATGCCTGCGCTACCGGCGGTCGGTTAACGTCGTGAGCGATTGGATGACGCGGTGGTCTTCATACACCACGAATCTGGGCGCGGCCGCCCAACGCGGCTATTCACACGAGGAAGAGTCCCAGCTATGTCGCTCTGCTCGTCTTCATCTGCGTCATACTTCCGCTCTACTTCACGATCGCAGTG